>NZ_JBWYIL010000016.1:0-55026 GCF_056779755.1 Acinetobacter sp. 24-47-66 | reverse complement strand
ATGGTAGTGTGGGGTTACCCATGTGAGAGTAAGTCATCGCCAGCTCATTATTCTAAACACCCCCTTCAATAGAAGGGGGTGTTTTTTTATGTGAAAAAAATCGAATTTGAAAATAATTAAACCCTTGTAATTAAATAAGAAGCTCCATTCAGTTAATTTATGCCAAAAGATTGATGATTCTTGCAATTAAAAAAACAACAATAAATGTCAGTATGCCTATGAGGATTTAAATAATTTCAGGGACATAGTTGATGCAATACAATCCGATCTATTACACAGATGAACACTTTGCATTTGCCGATGCAGTAAAAAAATTTGTAGAAAAAGAAATTATTCCCTATGTAAATGAGTGGGACGAAGCTGAAATTTTTCCACGAGAACTCTACAAAAAAGCTGCAGAAGTTGGATTGATGGCATCAGGTTTTGATGAAAAATACGGTGGTATCCCAGATACAGATGCATTCTATACTTTATTGGGATGTGTGGAGTTGGCAAAGGCGGCATCAGGTGGGTTAATCGCTTCCTTACTTTCACATATGATCGGTGCACCGCCAATCAATAGCTTTGCAAGTGAAGATGTTAAAGCAGAGGTTTTGCCACAAATCTTATCAGGTGAGAAGATTTCTGCTTTAGCAATTACAGAACCAGGCGGAGGTTCTGATGTTGCAGCACTTAAAACAAAAGCAGTAAAAGAAGGTGATTACTATATAGTCAGTGGTGAAAAAACATTTATTACTTCTGGTATTCGTGCTGATTACTATACTGTTGCCGTTCGAACTGATCCTGAAGGAAAGGGACCCAATGGTATCTCAATGCTACTGATTGATGCCCATACGCCAGGTATTACAAAAACGAAGTTAGATAAAATGGGATGGTGGGCGTCTGATACCGCTCATTTGCACTTCGATCAAGTTAAAGTGCCTGAAAAAAATTTGATTGGTCCTGAGAATATGGGCTTCTTTGTTATCATGAATAATTTCAATATGGAACGATTTTTCTTGGCTGCGAGTAGTTATGGTTATGCAAAAGTTTGTTATGAAGAAGCTTTAGATTGGGCTCAACAGCGACGTACTTTTGGTAAGCGTTTGGTTGATCACCAAGTGGTTCGTCATAAATTGGTAGATATGGCAACACGTTTACAAACGACTCGCGCTTTACTTGAAGATACGGCATATAAAATGGGTCGTCCTGAACTTCAGGGGAATGAAATGATTGCACAAATTTGTATGCTCAAAAACGTAGCAACGCAAACTATGCAATTCTGTGCTGATGCAGCCGTTCAAACACTAGGCGGCATGGGCTTTATGCGTGGCATGAAATCTGAACGTATATATCGCGAAGTTAAAGTGAATATGATAGGCGGTGGAGCTGAGGAAATTATGAAAGATTTGGCAAGCCGACAGCTGGGCTTCTAAAAGAAATAAAAAGGTGGCTAAAGCCACCTTTTTTAATTGATCAGATATAAAGTTAAGCATTCATTGCCATATCCCAGACGATATTGGTTAACTCATCAAGTGACATTTTCCCTTCTGGATTGTACCAAGTTACGGTCCAAGCGATTGACCCACCAATCAGTCTTCGCCAGATAAAAGGATCGTGCTTAATTTTGCCTTTGTCATGTAATACCTTGATGACACTCAGCCATATCTCTTCATAATCATTTCTTAATTTTAATAGTTTCTTCTGATTTTCCTCAGAAAGTGAAAACCATTCATAGACCAATACAGCCATAGCGGAACCTGTATCCCCAGAGATCGCATCGAGTTCAGCTTTAATCAGAGCCTTGAGTTGTTGCTCTGGATGGTCTGAAGTGGATATGGCACTTTCAAGGCAAGCGTGATTGTAAATGATGGTTTGTTCCATCACATGTGCCAAAATATCGTCTTTGGTTTTGAAATGATGAAATAAACTTCCAGATTGGATACCAATAAACTGAGCGAGTTCACGAACAGTGGTTTTGGCATAACCTTGTTTATGGAATAAATAAGCTGCCCCCAAAAGTAAACGACCACGTGGTGTATCGTCAAAGCAGGCTATTGGTTGAATTTGGTCAATAGAGGTCGCGATCATCTTGTTATTTTATCCTATTTTGTTTTCTAAACGCGTTGCTTCCATGCAAATTTTAGCGCAATAAGCAGATTTGCAAATAATAATAACATTTTGCACTTTACAAACCAAGCGCTTGCTTGGTAGATTAAGCTCAAATTCTAAACAGAATAATGAGATGGTTATGACAAATATTCAGGACGAACAAAAAATTGTAAAAATTGGCTGTGCTTCAGGTTTCTGGGGAGATACCAACACAGCTGCATTTCAATTGGTACACATGTCGGATATTAACTATTTAGTATTTGATTATCTTTCAGAAATCACCATGTCTATCATGGCAAAAGCCAAAATGAAAGATCCTTCTCATGGATATGCATTGGACTTTGTTAGTCGTGTTATGACACCGCTCATCAACAAAATTGCGGACAAGAAAATCAAAGTTGTAAGTAATGCTGGCGGTGTAAATCCATTGGCATGCCGTGATGCACTTCAAGAAGTGATCAAAAATGCTGGTTTGGATTTGAAAGTTGCGGTGGTACTTGGTGATGATTTAATGGATCAGCACGCTGAACTTCAAAAACAAAATATAAAAGAAATGTTTAATGGTGAGGATCTTCCTCCACATGTCGCAAGTAGTAATGCATATTTAGGTGCTGTAGCGATTCGTGATGCTTTAGATTTAGGTGCAGATATTGTAATTACAGGTCGTGTTGTGGATTCGGCTGTGGTGATTGGGCCTTTATTGCATGAATACAAATGGGATTTAGCAGATTACGATAAATTGGCACAAGCGGCACTTGCAGGTCATGTGATTGAGTGTGGTGCACAATGTACTGGCGGTAACTTCACAGATTGGCGTTTGGTTGAAGGCTTTGACAATATGGGCTTCCCAATTGTTGAAGTGAAAGCAGATTCATCATTTGTGGTGACTAAGCCAAATGGTACAGGTGGTTTAGTATCTCCGGGTACGGTAGGCGAACAAATTGTATATGAGATTGGTCATCCACAAGCTTATCTATTGCCTGATGTAACGGCTGATTTTAGCCAAGTCAAACTTGAGCAAGTGGGTGTGCATCGTGTACTTGTGACAGGTGCAAAAGGTACAGCGCCAACACAACACTACAAAGTAAGCACGACCTATCCTGATGGTAACCGTGTATTAGTCAGCTTCTTACTTGCAGGCCAAGATGCAGAAGAAAAAGCTTATGCCGTTTCTAATGCAATTTTAAATAAAGTTGAGCGTGTAATGGCGCTTCGTTCAATTCCACCATTTACTGAAAAATCTATTGAGATTTTAGGTACGGAAACAACTTATGGTGCAAACCGACGTGTGCAAAATCCACGTGAAGTTGTGGTGAAAATTGCCGTTAAACATATGTTTAAAGAAGCATGTATGTTCTTTGCTTCTGAAATTGCACAAGCTTCTACAGGTATGGCACCTGCATTAACAGGGATTGTGGGGGGGCGTCCAAAACCATCTCCAGTAATTAAATTATTCTCGTTCTTGGTAGAAAAATCGAAATTAAATATCGAGGTGGATATCAATGGCGAGCGTCATAAAGTTGATGTTCCGCATGGTGAAGCACCACAAGAAATCCCAACCATTCCAGCAGGTGAAGTGGCAACTTTAACAGGTAATGAAGTTGAAGTGCCTTTAGTACAAGTTGCACATGTACGTAGTGGTGATAAAGGTAACTACAGCAACATCGGTGTACTTGCACGTAAACCAGAATTTTTACCTTGGATTCGTGCATCTTTAACTGAAGCGAATGTTGCGGAATATATGAAGCATGTGTTTGAAGGTGGTAATGGTGGCGAAGTACGTCGCTATGAATTGCCGGGCTTAAATGCACTTAACTTCTTGTTAATTGATGCGCTTGGTGGTGGTGGTGTTGCAAGTTTACGTATTGACCCACAAGGTAAAGCCTTTGCACAGCAATTATTAGATATGCCAGTGAAAGTGCCTGCAGATTTACTGTAAGCATAAATTTGGGCATCGCCATGGTGCCCAATCTAAAACAATTTACATCAATTAAAAATGGAAATATGCGCAATGGGTTATCAATCAATTTTTAGAAATGATGCATTCGCTGGCAAAGTCGTGATTGTAACAGGTGGTGGCTCGGGCATTGGTCGTTGTACGGCGCATGAGCTTGCATCACTTGGTGCGCAAGTGGTGATTACAGGTCGTAAGATCGAAAAACTTGAAAAAGTGATTGCTGAAATCACTGAAGATGGTGGTCGTGCACATGGCATCGTGTGTGATAACCGCGAAGAAGAACAAGTTAAAAAAATGATTGCGGAAGTGATCGAAAAATTCGGTCGTATTGATGGTTTAGTGAATAACGCAGGTGGTCAGTTCCCATCAACATTAGAAAGTATTTCTGCCAATGGTTTTGATGCGGTCATCCGTAATAACTTACATTCGACCTTCTATCTTATGCGTGAAGCCTATAACCAGTGGATGGTAAAAAATGGTGGTGCCATCGTCAATATGGCAGCAGATATGTGGGGCGGTATGCCGGGTATGGGGCACTCAGGTGCAGCACGTTCAGGTGTTGATAACCTGACCAAAACGGCTGCGGTGGAATGGGGTAAATCAGGTGTGCGGGTAAACTGTGTGGCACCGGGTTGGATTATTTCATCAGGGATGGATACCTATTCAGGCCCTGTCGCAGAATTCATTATCCCAAACCTTTCAGGCAATGTGCCTTTACAACGTATGGGAACAGAATCGGAAGTGTCTTCAGCGATTGTGTATTTACTTTCTGAAGCGGCCAACTTTGTTTCAGGGATGACAGTACGTATCGATGGTGCGGCTTCACAAGGTACACGCGTATTCCCATTATCATCTGCAGAAAATAGTGAGTCTTATAACGGCTTCCACCGTGCATTTATTCCAGATGTACTAAAGAAAAAAGACGAAAAGAATTAATCGAGATTATAAGGAACAAGGAGGAAACGGAATGGCAGTGATTCAGTCCGAAGTTGCAGTAGGAAGCGAAGTATTTGAACAGAATAAAGCGAAATTGCTCGAGCAAATTGAAGAGATTCGAGCGATTCAAAAAAGTGCGCTAGATCGTTCTTATAAAGCTAAGCCTAAGTTTGATAAAAAAGGAAAGATTTTACCGCATGAGCGTGTACGTATGTTGCTCGATGCAGATTCTCCATTTGTAGAGTTGTGTGGTCTTGTGGGTTACAAGATGCATGATGATAAAGATGGTTCAGAAGCAGGTGGCGGGATCATTGCAGGGATTGGTTTTGTAAATGGTACACGTTGTATGGTGGCTGCCAATAACAGTGCGATCAAAGGCGGTACGATTGCCCCAATGGGTGTACACAAAAGCCTTCGTTTACACCAAATTGCGTTAGAGCAAAAATTACCAATCATTACTTTGGCAGAAAGTGGTGGTGCAAACTTAAACTACGCAGCAGAAGTATTTACTGCCGGTGGTACAACATTTGCCAACCAAGCACGTTTATCTGCAAAAGGAATTCCACAAGTTTCTGTAGTCCATGGTAACGCAACAGCAGGTGGTGCATACCAACCGGGTCTTTCTGATTATGTGATTACTGTACGTAAGCAAACTGAAATGTTGCTTGCAGGACCGCCATTGTTATTGGCAGCAACAGGGGAAGTGGCAACTGCTGAAGAATTGGGTGGTGCAGAAATGCATGCACAAGTGGCAGGTACAGCAGAATACTTAGCAGAAAATGATGCTGATGGTATCCGTATCGCACGTGAAATCTTTAAGCATTTAAACTGGAAAGAGCAAGTTAAGCTTGAAACACCAGAATATAAAGAGCCACGTTACTCGGCAGAAGAATTGCTTGGCATCATTCCTTCAGATCCAAAACAACCTTTGGATATGAAAGAAATCATTGCCCGTATTGTTGATGATTCTGATTTCTTCGAGTTCAAAAACGAATATGACTCACATACAGTGTGTGGTTGGTCAAAAGTCGGTGGTATGCACTTAGGCATCATTACTAATAATGGCCCAATTACGCCACAAGGTGCAGCAAAAGCAGCGCAGTTTATTCAATTATGTGAACAAACCAAACGCCCAATTTTATTCCTGCATAACACCACAGGTTTTATGGTGGGTACAGATGCAGAACAAAACGGCATCATTAAACATGGTTCTAAACTGATCCAAGCTGTTGCGAATTGTACAGTGCCGAAGATTTCGATCATTGCACATGGTTCATACGGTGCAGGTAACTATGCGATGTGTGGTCGTCCACTTGGCCCACAATTTATCTTCTCATGGCCGAACTCTCGTGTTGCGGTAATGGGTGGTGCGCAAGCTGGTAAAGTTCTTCGTATTGTTGCAGAAGCAAAACAGCGTGAATCTGGCATGGAGCCAAATGAGCAAATGTTAGATTTCTTAGAACAATCGACAGCAATGAAATTAGAGTCGCAATCGACTGCATTATTCAACACAGCGATGTTGCATGATGATGGCATTATCGACCCACGTGATACACGTAAATTGCTAATTTTCTTATTGCAAACGATTAATGAATCACAAGCACGTGAGTTGAATCCAACACGTTTTGGTGTGCCAAGATTCTAATAAATCCCTCTTGCGGAATATATTCCTCATCCCTGTGAAAAGTGAGGAATTCCCCCTCTTTTTAAAGTGGTGAGAAGCATGGCTTCGCAAGGGAGATTAAAGATTAAAAAATATTGAAATTTTAAGGAAGACAAAAATGAAATTTACTGAAGAACATGAAGCGCTACGCCGTACAACACGTCAATTTGTAGAAAACGAAATCAACCCATTTACAGCAGAATGGGAAAAAGCGGGTCGATTCCCAATTCATGAAGTATTCAAAAAAATGGGTGATTTGGGTTTATTAGGTATTTGTAAACCTGAAGAAAACGGTGGTTTGGCACTCGATTACTCTTATAACTTGGTGGTTGCAGAAGAGTTAGGTCGTATCAATGTTGGTGGTGTTGCACTTGCGATGGGTGTACAAACCGATATGGCAACGCCTGCGATTGCACGTTTTGGTTCTAAAGAGTTACGTGATGAGTTTTTAACGCCAGCAGTTGCAGGTGAAAAAGTTGCAGCGATTGCAGTATCTGAGGTTCAAGCAGGTTCTGACGTTGCAGCACTAAAAACCACAGCAACTAAAGATGGTGATGATTACATCATCAATGGTCACAAAATGTGGATTACAAACTCTCTACAAGCAGACTTCTTCTGTTTATTAGCGAATACCTCTGATGGTAAGCCACACTTTAACAAATCAATGATTGTGGTTCCTGCAAATACACCGGGTATTACATTCTCTGAGCCATTAGACAAGTTAGGTATGCGTTCAAGTACCACTGCACAGGTGTTCTTTGACAACGTACGTGTGCCACAGCGTAACTTAGTGGGTCAAGAAGGCATGGGCTTTATGATGCAAATGCTTCAGTTCCAAGAAGAGCGTATGTGGGGTGCTGCTAACGCCATGGGTGGTATGTTGCAATGTATCGAAAAAACAATTCAGTACACTAAAGAGCGTACGACATTTGGTCAGCCGTTAATTGACAACCAATATATCCATTTCCGTTTTGCTGAACTCATGACTGAAATTGAAGCGCTGAAAGCATTAACCTATCGTGCTTGCCAATTACATATCGAAGGCGAAAACGTAACGCAAATGGCGTCTATGGCAAAACTGAAAGCAGGTCGTTTAACACGTGAAGTTGCAGATAGCTGCTTACAATTCTGGGGTGGTAATGGCTTTATGGCAGACAACCCAGCAGCACAATTCTACCGTGATGGTCGTTTAGTTTCGATCGGTGGTGGTGCAGACGAAATCATGCTTGGCATTATCTGTAAGATGATGGACATCCTTCCTGGTAAGAAAAAATAAGCAGGAGATCTGATATGACATTATCAAGCTCAATTGCCAATTTAGAAGTTGATGGCAGCATCATCCTAGAGCAAGACGGTGGCATTTTAACCTTATGGTTAAACCATCCTGAAAGCCGTAATGCGATGAGTCTAAAGATGGTGCAATCGATGCAAGCGGTATTTGCTGCGATCAAAGATGATGTGTCTGTACGCGCTGTAATTTTGCGTGGTAAAGGCGGTCATTTCTGTGCAGGTGGAAACATCAAAGATATGGCGGGTATCCGTGCTAAAGCGATGGAAGTGGGAAACAACACACCATATACCGAATTTAACCGTACCTTTGGTGCGTTGATTGAGCAAGTCGATCAAGCACCACAAACGGTTGTGGCTGTACTTGAAGGTGCTGTACTCGGTGGTGGTTTCGGTTTGGCATGTGTCTCTGATGTTGCAATTGCGCATGCAGAAGCACAATTTGGCTTACCTGAAACTGGCTTAGGGATTTTACCTGCACAAATTGCACCGTTTGTGGTGACACGTGTTGGCTTAACTCAAGCACGTCGTTTAGCCTTATTAGGTATGCGCTTTAAGGGTCAAACCGCTTTAGAGGTGGGGATTGTGCATCAAGTGGTTGCAGATGAAGTTGAACTTGCATCAGCACTTGAAGAAACCATTACCCAAATTAAACGCTGTGCGCCATTGGCATCGCGTGCAACCAAAGCATTATTACATCGTACCACCAAAGAAGAATTGGGGCCGTTACTTGATGATGCAGCACGTCAATTTGCAGATGCCGTGGCAAGCGCAGAAGGCATGGAAGGCACAATGGCGTTTATTCAAAAACGCCAACCAAGCTGGGCAGAATAAACCACATTCCAACGCCTGTATGAATGTGAATTAAAAAGGATACGCTCCTCAAGATCAGAGGAGCCTAAAAAATTGGTGGAACTATGGCGTTTACAAAAGTATTAGTTGCAAACCGTGGTGAAATTGCTGCTCGTGTGATGCGTACAGCAAAAGCCTTAGGTTACGAAACCGTTGCTGTGTACTCAGATGCCGACAAAAATGCGCGTCACGTACAAGTCGCAGATGAAGCGGTTTATATCGGTCCTTCAAAAGTATCAGAATCTTATTTATCGATTCCAAATATTATCGAAGCATGTAAGAAAACTGGCGCAGATGCGGTGCATCCGGGTTATGGTTTCTTATCAGAAAATACTGATTTTGCTGCAGCATGTGCAGAAAATGGCATTATCTTTATCGGTCCACCTGCAGGTGCGATTGAGCTCATGGGTAGCAAGCGTTTGTCTAAAATCGCCATGATCGAAGCAGGCGTACCATGTGTACCGGGTTATGAAGGCGACCAACAAGACATCGACTTTTTAGCAGATCAAGCGAAAAAAGTAGGTTTCCCATTGATGGTGAAAGCATCAGCAGGTGGTGGTGGACGTGGTATGCGTCTTGTACATCAAGAAGCTGATTTGCTTGAAGCGTTAAAAACTGCCCGTTCTGAAGCAGAAAATGCGTTCGGTTCGGGTGAGCTGATTATCGAGAAAGCAGTGATTGCGCCTCGCCATGTAGAAATCCAAGTCTTTGGTGATACACATGGCAACTACGTGTATTTATTTGAACGTGATTGCTCGATTCAACGTCGTCACCAAAAAGTGGTTGAAGAAGCACCATGTCCAGTATTGACACAAGAAACACGTCAAGCCATGGGTGATGCCGCAGTTGCCGCAGCCAAAGCTTGTAACTATGTGGGTGCAGGTACGGTTGAATTCTTACTAGATCAATCAGGTGAGTTTTATTTCTTAGAAATGAACACACGTTTGCAAGTAGAGCATCCTGTAACAGAGATGATTACAGGTCTTGATCTTGTGGAATGGCAGCTTCGTGTGGCAAACGGTGAAACATTACCGCTCAAGCAAGAAGAATTGACTATGAATGGTCATGCCATTGAAGTGCGTTTATATGCAGAAGACCCACGCCAAGACTTCTTACCACAAACAGGCAAAGTATTGCGTTGGCAACCTTCGGATTTAGAAGGCGTACGTATCGATCACGGTATGATGCCAACTGATGAAGTTAGCCCATTCTACGATCCAATGGTGGCTAAAATCATCGTACATGGCAAAACACGTACCGATGCGATTCGTTTACTTGCACGTGCTGTAAATGATTCTGTACTGTTAGGTGTAAACAGTAATAAGGAGTTTTTAGTTAACTTATTACGTCATCCACTTGTGGTGGAGGGTGATGTGAACACTGGTTTTATTCAACAGCATTTCCAAAGTGATGTGAGTTTGAATAAACAGAGTCTAAATTTAGAAAGCTTAGCATTGATTGCAGCGTTGTTGATAAATGCATCTGCGCAAACAGATTGGAACACAGGAGTTTCTTCAGCATTACCACTGAAACTTCGATATGATGATCAAAAGTTAGATCTCATTGTGCATCGTGATGGTCTTTCAGTGAGTGTTGAAACCTGTGGTGAAAGCCAGTCGATTGAGGTTGTAGCGCAAAATACACAGCAATTGATTTATAGCATTAATGGAATTCGACGTCGAATCGACTATGTTCTTGATGGTAATTTTGTTTATTTAGATCGCGCGAATGGCAACGTCATGGTGGAAAATATTACCTATTTACCACCTGAGACTGCCGATGTGGCAGGGGATGGTAAAATTCGTGCCCCAATGGATGGTGCAATTATAAATGTCATTGCTCAACCTGGAGAGCGTGTAACTAAAGGGCAAACATTATTGATTCTTGAAGCGATGAAAATCCAACAGCAAATTAAGTCAGATGTCGACGGTGTTGTGGGTGAAATCGTAGGACAAGTTGGTCAGCAAGTGAAAAAACGTCAAATCTTGATGAATATTGAGGTTGATGCTGAATAAGCAATAAAAAAGCCATCTAACGATGGCTTTTTTTATGACCGGATTTATGCAAATACTGTTTGTACGGCACAGTAAAGCACCCAAAGAATTGCAATCGCAACTACAGGTTCTAAAACTTTTGCCCAAGTTGGTGTAGCCACTACTTCTGGCTCAGCAACATCGTGGTGATCATGTTGAACTTGATTGACCATGTCATGAAACTCCTTCATCGTTTGGTCTAATGATATCTCTTCTTGAATGACAGGTTGAGAACCAATCAACTCATTTAGGTTATTTGTTAGCCAAACCCAATCTTTTGCTTTACCAGAGAGATGTTCAACTTGACCCTGAAGTAATTCATTCATGCCTTGTAGTTGATAATGACCTGTTACATCAAGTTGTTTAAGTTCATTAAGCTGTAAGGTCAAAATCTCTGATGTCGCAGTTTCAAGTTCTTGATGAGACAGCGTAGACTGATTATGTTGAGATGTCGTCAAATGCCGTGCGACTTCTTGAATATAAAGTTGGTCAGCGGCATGAATTTCTTGGTATATTTTTTTTTCGTCTTTACGCCATAGGCTGATGAGTTTACCTAAAGCTAAGATATTTAATTCATTGAGATATTCATGCCGTTGTTCAGCTGGATACTGTTTCAACAGCTGAGGCTTTTGAATTTTGGTCTGCTCAACAAAATATTGTACTAAATCAAAAGCCATTCAACTCTCCTGTAAGTTTTTTCAATCCAAAATTCTTAAACTCGGTTTTTTCTTTGGTGCTTCATTTTCTTGATTTTGTTGCTGTTTAGATTCTATCGGATTTTCATCCGTTTGTGCATTGGCATATTCATCAGGATCAAAGAATAATCCTTGACCATTTTCTTTTGCATATAACCCGAGTACAGCATTGATTGGCACATAAATATCTTTGGAAACACCACCAAAACGTGCAGAAAAGGTAATCGCTTCATTGCTCATGTGTAGTTGATGCACAGCATGTGGCACGATATTTAAAACAATCTGACCGTCTTGAACGAACTGTGTAGGTACATCGGTATAAGGCTGTGTGGCATCTACCAGTAGATATGGGGTGAGATTGTTATCGCAAATCCATTCATAAATCGCACGTGCTAAATACGGGCGAGTTGGACTTAATTTGATTTCTTGATCAGACATGTGACTCACTCTTTTGCTTTTTTAAGCGGATTTTAATTCAGGACTATAACGATTTTTTTCCTGAACCGTCATGGACTTAATGAAGGCTGGACGACTGAAAACACGCTGGCAATATAAATAAAACGGGCGGCATTGTTGCTTTGGAAGCTCAATACCCATCGTTCTTAACCGTATAAAAATCGGTGCCAACATGCAATCTAAAATTGTAAATTGTTCAGACATGAAATAAGGATAGTGCTGAAACAAAGGTGTCAGCGAGATAAGCGTATCTTTTAACTTTTTTTGGGCTGCCTTTTGTGCGTCAACATCAAGTGTGTCTGGGTGGCGCAACATATCATCTGCAAGTTTTAACCAGTCATTTTCAAAACGCCATATATATTGGCGTTGTTCTGCACGTGGAGCAGGAGCATCTGCATATAACTTATTCTGACGATAGCGATCATCTAAATATTCAGAAATGATGGATGTATTGAAAAGTTTTAACTCATTTTCAATCATCATCGGGAGTCGATTGTATGGATTTAAACTCGCAAGATCCTCGTTGTCTTCGTCGATAATAAATAAATTGTGTTTAATTTGTTTTTCTGCCAGTAAGAAGCGAATCCAATGCGATCGAAAGTCATCTGCATGACTATAAATGGTGATGCCTTGTAATGGGGTGGTTTCGACTGACATATTCCAATCAAAGTATTAATGAATAGATAAGGATACTAAAAAAGCACGCTAAAATCATCGTTTAATGAGCGATGCATATTAAAACACTTGGATTTTATATTGATTCGTATTTATGTCTGGAACGTTTTTTATTAACTTCTATCCTTGCATTGTTGAAATTCAATCTTTAACTTTTTTATCCAAAGCGATGTAAAAAGCCGATCTTTAAATCGGCCTTGTGCACTAATGTATGATTCCACTCCACCATTGACGGACGTCGCGATTGTTAGTTAATGCACTTGTGTCGCCAGGTCTAAGTTTATAGCCACACTTGTAAACCACTGAGAATTTTTGACCTAAAGATCGATGTACCAGACTATTATTTTGTACAGGATATCCATCTGAGCATCCAACTAACTCTAATGCTTTATTTATGTTTTCATATGAAGACATTAATCTTTGTATAGGTCCATCACAAACATGCTTACCCGTATTGGATTGCCAGCACACGGCTAAAGCATCTATTGATTGTGAGTTATTTGCTTGTGCAATATTGGATGTACCGAATATTGTAGCGGCTACGGCGAATGATAAACATATTTCCCTATTTAACATTTTTATCCTCTTAATTTAAAAAACTGCATGAAAGTATTTTTTAATGAAGTTATAAAAGTTAACAATCCTCAAATTGGGATAGATGATTAAGCATATGTTTGTTTAAGTCAGTCAAAATAGAGCAATAAAAACTAGCGTCTTTTTATTGATATCAGAGTTTAATATTCATTTTAAAGTATCGTGTACGACTGATTTTCATGAGTAAGGGAAAATATAAAGATGAAAAAAAACCTTGGCATAAGCCAAGGTTTTTTTGTCCGAATTCGGAAAACGAATTAACGTTTAGAGAATTGTGGACGTTTACGAGCTTTACGTAAACCAAGTTTCTTACGTTCAACTTCACGAGCATCACGAGTAACGAAACCAGCTTGACGAAGAGCAGGTTTTAAAGTTTCGTCAGCAGCGATCAATGCACGAGTAATACCGTGACGGATTGCGCCAGCTTGACCACCGATACCACCACCAGCAACAGTGATGTAAAGGTCATATTTCTCAGTAGCATCTAAAAGCTCTAGTGGTTGACGTACAACCATACGAGCAGTTTCACGACCGAAGTATTGTTCTAAAGAACGGTTGTTAATAACGAGTTTACCAGTACCAGCAGATAGGAAAACACGTGCAGTTGCGGTCTTACGGCGACCTGTACCATAGTTAGTAGCCATGTGCTGTATCCCTTAGATGTCCAAAACTTGTGGCTGTTGAGCTGTGTGAGGATGCTCAGCACCAGCATACACTTTCATTTTCTTGATCATAGCATAACCAAGAGGACCTTTTGGCAACATGCCTTTTACAGCGCGTTGGAAGATTTCTTCTGGCTTGTGAGCAACTAATTTTTCAAAGTTAGTTTCACGGATACCACCAGGGAAACCAGTGTGGCGATAGTATTTCTTATCAAGTGACTTGTTACCAGTTACTTGAACTTGCTCAGCATTGATAATTACGATGTAATCACCAGTGTCAACGTGAGGAGTATAAGAAGTTTTGTGCTTACCGCGTAAACGACGTGCGATTTCAGTCGCAAGACGACCTAAAGTTTTGCCAGAAGCATCAACAACGTACCAGTCGTGTTGAACTTCAGCTGGCTTAGCGCTGAGAGTTTTCATTAACCACTACCTATTATAGTTGGTTTGGACGGTGGAATCTGTCCAAACAAAAAGGAGAGCGAATTCTAGCGGAAAAACACTAGAACCACAATCAAAATATTAAGATTTCGAGGGGCATATTCTATTTAATTTAGATTGAAAAGTATAGCGGTTTATTTAATCAATTTCTTTTAGAATGAGGAAATAATCATAATAATAGCTCGGAGTTTTGATGAGTTCACAAAATAATAATGATCGTTTCTCTCATTCTGTTCATCATTCAGATTTATCTTCACGCCATGATCAAATTAAAGTGAGTAAAGTGACGAAATTTTTGACCGGATTTTTATTTATTTTTCTCGGAATATATTTAGCGTTAGGCGTGGTGTTTGGCGCTATTTATGGAATCGATGTTTTGAGTGTCATTCTTATATATTCAATGTATGCACATTTTATGATTTTCCCTTGGTTTATTTATTCAATCGGTGGCTTTGGTTTCTTGTGCATTAAAGACTCAGCGTTTTATTCAGTGCGTTCAACGATTGGACGGATTCTTTTGTTAGGTTTGTTCCTCGTTATCGTGATTGTATGTGTATCCGAGATGGCTCATGCAATTGGTCTATTAGATGCAAGATTTCGTATGGATTGGCGCTAAAAGACTCAAAAGAACGATTAAAAAATCAGAGGGCTAAGATTTTACCATTTTGGGATTGTTGAACATCGCACATTCGATCTGTATTAAAATAATAAAAATCCTTGAATGATGATCGTTATGCTTCCTTTGTATGTCACCAGCGGTGAGCCTGCTGGAATTGGTCCTGATATCTGTTTAAGCCTTGCGCAACGTCTGGATGAGCGTCCACTCGTCGTGCTTGCTGATATACAAATGCTCAAGCAACGTGCAGAAATACTTCATCTTGAAGTTGAAGTGATTGAGTATCAAGGGCAACAAACATCGTCAAAAGTGGGTCAGCTTTATGTGGAACATATTCCTTTAAATGAAAGAGTAGTACTGGGTGAGTTAAATGCTCAAAATGCGAGTTATGTCTTAGAGCAACTCCGCCGTTCTGCAGATTATGCGATGTCAGGTAAAAGCGTTGGCGTGGCGACAGCACCTGTACAAAAGTCAGTGATTAATGAGGCAGGTATTCATTTCAGTGGTCACACTGAGTTTTACCAAGAGTTTGCTGGTGTGTTACGCGTGGTCATGATGCTGGCAACCAAAACCTTACGTGTTGCACTTGCAACCACGCACTTACCCCTTCGTGCGGTTGCGGATGCGATTACAGCTGAGCGCTTGCATCAGGTCATCGACATTCTGATTCATGATTTAAAATCAAAATTTAAAATCGAATCTCCCAAAATTTTGGTGTGCGGTTTAAATCCTCATGCAGGTGAAGATGGTTATTTAGGAGTGGAGGAGATCGAAGTGATTAATCCTGTACTTGAACGCTATCGTGCGCAAGGGATAGACATGAGTTTATGTCTGCCTGCAGATACCTTATTTACACCAGAAAATTTAAAAGATGCCGATGCAGTTTTAGCCATGTATCACGATCAGGGATTACCTGTGTTAAAATCGCAAGGATTTGGTGAAGCCATTAATATTACTTTGGGCTTGCCGTTTATTCGCACCTCTGTCGATCATGGCACAGCACTCTCCCTCGCAGGTACTGGACTTGCGAAAAGCTCGAGCTTACAGGTGGCTGTGGACTTAGCGCTCGATTTAGCGCGTCAGTGATCTTGTCTTAATTACACGTTGGAAATCTTTATGTATCAGATTAATGCCTTAAACCCGAAAGATGAAGGGCATCACACGCGTAAGCGTTTTGGTCAAAACTTCTTACATGACCAACGTGTCATTGCCAAAATTGTGCGTTCGGTGAACCCGCGTACTGGTGACAATATTGTTGAAATTGGTCCAGGTCTTGCTGCTTTAACATCGCCTTTAATTGGTGAATGTGATGCTTTGACTGTCATTGAATTAGACCGTGATTTAGCAGCTGGATTACCCGGTCGTGTACCGCATCCTGAACGTTTAACTATTGTGGAAACTGATGCCTTACGCTACGATTTCACTGAACTGTTTGATGGTCGTCCGTTGCGTGTTGTCGGTAACTTACCTTATAACATTTCTACACCTTTGTTATTTCATCTCTTAGAGTTTGGTGACAAAGTCAAAGACATGCACTTCATGTTGCAAAAAGAAGTGGTCGATCGTATTACGGCATCACCAAATACCAAAGAATATGGTCGTTTATCAGTCATGATTCAGTACTACTGTAAACCGACATTCTTGTTTGAAGTGCCACCTGGTTCGTTCAATCCACCACCCAAAGTAACTTCTGCGGTATTTCGCTTAGAGCCGTATGATGTAAAACCAATAGTGGCGAAGAATGAAAAAGCCTTGGCACGTTTAGTCTCCCATGTATTTACACAACGCCGTAAGACACTTCGCAACAGTTTAAAAGGCATGTTGCAAGAGGAAGGATTTGAAAAAGCTGGTGTTGATCCAATGGCGCGTCCAGAAACATTAACACTTGCTCAATTTGTTGCACTTGCAGATCAAATGGTAGATGCATAAATGGCTGGTGAAAACATTCGATATAATTACGTGATTGGTGATGTTCAGGGCTGTTTTGAAGCTTTGAAAATGTTACTCAAGGAAATCAAATTTGATCCTGATCAGGATTTTTTATGGTTTGCGGGTGATTTAGTCGCACGTGGTGAAAACTCGATTGGCGCTTTACGTTTTATCAAGAAACTGGTCGATCGAGGCGTTGCTGCGACAGTCTTGGGTAATCATGATCTGACCTTGTTAGCGGGCGCAAGGGGCATTAAAGAGATTAAAGAGAAAGACAATACTCGTGATGTGATTGATGCGATTGACAGTGATGATTTAATCGACTGGTTACGCAAACAACCCTTATGTTTATGTCCAAATGAAAATATTGTCATTACACATGCGGGTATTCCACATATTTGGACAGTAGAGCAAGTGAAACAGTTTGCTCAAGAGGTTGAAACGGTTATTGCGCATGATGATTTTGATGTTCTGGATGCATTTTTGAAAGAAATGTATGGTAAAGAACCTACATTATGGTCAGATGATTTAACAGGATATGAGCGCTTACGATGTATCGTGAATTATCTAACCCGTATGCGTTTGACTGATCCAGAGGGTCGACTTGAATTTAGTTTTAAAGATGCTTTAGATGAGCCGATGCCAGCTGGCTATCAGCCATGGTTTGAATATGAGTCAAAAGCTGCTCAAACTCATCAAGTCATTTTTGGACATTGGGCTGCCTTACAGGGCAAAACAATATCTGCGCATATTCAGAATGTTGACGGTGGTTGTGTCTGGGGCAATCAATTAATGGCGTATCGTCTTGAAGATCAGCAAATGTTTGCTGTAGATAATCCTATGTTTGCATAGAATCTACTTTTGGTCGTTTTCGTCTAATAAAAAAGCCACTCATCAGTGGCTTTTTTATTTTCAGTTGTGGGTATATCAAGAGGTCGCTTTTAAAAAGTGAATAAAAGTAGGGAGCCAAACGGCTGTAAACGTTGCATTTACCGCCATACCAAATGCAGCATAACGACCAGCTACACTGCCTCGTTGCCAAGCTTGAGCTGTCCCAATCGCATGGGCTGCTAAACCGAGTGCTAAGCCTGAGGCACGCTCATCATTAATATGACGTAGTATGAGTGGTGAAAAAGCTGCGCCAATCACGCCAGATAAAATAACGATTAAAATGGCTAAGCTAATTGGTGCATGGAGTAAGGTCGCAATATTAATTGCGATTGGTGTTGTCACTGCACGTGTAGCGAAAGCCATAATGGTCGAATCTGCCATATGCAGTAGATACGCTAAGCCCATAGGCAATGCGACAGCACTGACACTAGCAAACACTAATATTCCTAAAATGCCTTTTAGTGGTAAATCGTCATAACGCATCGCTGCAAGTGGGATCGCGAGAGCCACTGTGACGTATCCTAATAAATGATCAAAAATCGGATTGACATCTTTCATGTAGTGATCATAAGGAATACCAATAATCAGTAAGATGACGATCACAAAGAACATCCCGAATACAATTACAGGAATCTGTGGTACGACACGGTTACAGGGTTTTGAAATTAAATAGGCGAATAACGTAATAGCAAAGCCGATTAAAATTGCGAGCATATTTCTCTCCTATAACCAGCGTTTTGCCATTTTGGCGTAAACCCAAAGTGGAATAAGTGTACTTAACGTGAGTACGAGTAAAAAAAGAGGAATTTCTTTACCCATATGAACCAACATAACCAATGCCCCAGCACTAATTGGTAAAAATGCGAAAGCACTTTCTTTCATGATTTTATTATTTACATCGACAACTCTGGTTGGAAGAGTGCCAAATCTACGCCAAGCAAACAGTACAAGTAGTAAGGAAAGCAACCCGACAAGATTGCCCAGTTCGGGATGATTCAATTGAGTCATAAGCCAAACTGAACCTTCTCGGAAGCCAATAATAAGCACTATGGTGCCAATCCATGCTGGCCAATCTATCGTTTTCATCCACTGCATCATGATTATACTTTTAACATTATTTATCACGTTTTAACTGATTTATGATTTGATTTCAAACTCTTCTAAAGGTCTTTTAAATTGTTGCGCCTTATCACCAAGAATTTGATCAATTGGTAAATGTGCTTGTTTTATAAGTTGCTCTAATTTATGTGGCGCAATTTGAATATTTAAAATCAAATGACCTAGATCATCATAATGTTCAGACTGAATCACATTTAATTCATACAGTTGATTGCGTAATTTGCCATATTCAGGTCTGAGTGTGAGTTCAAATTGTTGTATTTGCCCCATTAAACACTCTTGAACGGCTTGTCGCAGTAAATCTAAACCTTGACTTGAGTGTGCTGAAACATAGACTCGATCAGGCAAATTGGGAGAAGCATAAATGATTTTAGGTTCTTCTCCCGTTTGATCAATTTTGTTGTATACGCGTAGTATTGGCACTTGAGCCCCAATTTCTTTTAGGACTTTTTCAACAGCATCAATTTGCTCAAGCTTTTCTGGACTATTTGAATCGATAACATGTAAAAGCAAAGTCGCCTCAAGTGTTTCTTCAAGGGTTGCTTTGAATGACTCTACTAACGAGTGTGCAAGATTGCGAACGAATCCCACTGTGTCAGCCAAGACCAATGTTCCAATGCCATCCCAATTTAATCTTCTTAAAGTTGGGTCAAGAGTTGCGAACAATTGATCTGCTGCATACACATCACTTTCAGCAAGAATATTAAATAGGGTGGATTTTCCTGCGTTGGTATAACCGACTAGAGACACTGTTGGAATAGACGCTTTTTGACGCGCTGCACGACCTTGAATTCGTGTTTGGCGGACTTTTTCAAGTTTGTCTTTGAGCTGGGTTATGCGGAGACGAAGTAAACGACGATCTGTTTCTAATTGTGTTTCACCTGGACCACGTAAACCAATACCACCTTTTTGGCCATCTAAGCCCATGCGACCACCCACTAAACGTGAAGCGAGATGGTCTAACTGAGCCAATTCAACTTGTAGTTTACCTTCATGTGTGCGTGCGCGTTGTGCAAAAATATCTAAGATAAGGCGAGTACGATCGATGACACGACATTGAATAACACGCTCGAGATTACGTTCTTGAGATGGTGTGAGGGAATGATCGAAAATGACAATATCAGCTTCTACCGCTGCAACAAATTCGGCGATTTCTTCAGCTTTACCCGAACCAATAAAAAATTTAGGGTCAGGTTTAATACGTTGAGCTTGTATATGTTCAAGAATCTCTGCACCAGCAGATTTGGCCAATAAACGAAATTCTTCTTGATCAAGATCTTCTAATATTTGGACATTAACACTCACCAAGACCGCACGTTCATTTGCTTGATTTTGTCCAGTAACTTCCACTCAGCTAATACTCCACATCAAAACTCTAGTGTAGAGGAAATTGAACAATTGAGGGAAATAGATTTAAATTAACCTAAAGCAGTTTTGAACATAAGTATAAACGCCAGCATAAATAAAAAGACGCCACCGACAATTGATGCCAATGAGAAGAGTGCCGACCAGATGGGAATGACTTGATTTGATGGTGATTGAGTTGTAGTTTGCATAATTTTTAAATCTATAAATTCGATTTAAAAATTATATTTTATTGGGTATTTGAATTGAAATTGAATTTTCAAATCTATGTATACGGTTTTTATAATCAATGCATCTCTGGTGAGCTCAGTATAGAATGGAGCTATAGTGGATAACGCCTGTTATTATTTAGTGAAATAATTTATGACAACATTAACGCCTAAAAAACTCAATTTATTTTCAAAAACAGCGCTATATAGCCAAAAAATCATCTCAGGTACTGCTGCTGTCACTGAAGGGTTTTATTTAATTTTTAGGCATCAAATGTATAAAAATCCGAATAATCCAAACAATACTCGCTATGTACAACATTTTTGCCGTCGCTTATGCAAAGTTTTTAATATCGATTTACAAGTGCATGGCAACATTCCTCGTG
Organism: Acinetobacter sp. 24-47-66; assembly: GCF_056779755.1. Lineage (NCBI taxonomy): Bacteria > Pseudomonadati > Pseudomonadota > Gammaproteobacteria > Moraxellales > Moraxellaceae > Acinetobacter > Acinetobacter sp. 24-47-66. The sequence continues at coordinate 34,169 of NZ_JBWYIL010000016.1, read as the reverse complement.
AACCCGCATTATGGGTGAGCAATCATATCTCTTGGTTAGATATTCCTGTATTAGGTTCGAGTGCGCGTGTATTTTTCTTAGCAAAAGCAGAAATTGAAAATTGGCCGATTTTTGGGAAACTTGCCAAGGGTGGTGGAACACTGTTCATTAAACGAGGTTCAGGAGATTCGGTCCGTATTAAAGAGCAAATCACAGAATTTTTGAAGCAAAATATCCCTGTCTTATTTTTTCCAGAAGCAACCACGACTGATGGAACTAAAGTCAAAAAAGTGCATGGAAGAATTTTAGCTGCAGCCATCGAGGCTCAAAAACCAGTGCAAGTTTGTTTAATCTGTTATGTCAATCAAGAGGGGGAGTTAGATCAGGTTGCTCCCTTCATTGGAAATATCGGATTTGCCGCGCATCTCAAAGCGGTATTGGAAATGCCTCAAGTCGTTGCACATTTAACAGCCTTGCCCACGATTGATGTTACTGGGCATACAGTAGAAAGCTTAACGAGAGAAGTGCAACTCAGAATGCAGGAAGGATTGGAAGCATTACATCAAAAAGTACTCAAAGCTTAATCATTAGAAGCAAAGCAGGGATCATGATGATCCCTGCTCTTACATGAATCCTTCGATTGGCAACCATGAGATAACTTTCAAGCTTGCTTTTTGCCACCATTTCATTTTTGGTTCTTTGGTATAGATTTTAATACCTTCAGGTGTCGCTTGTTTCCAATTAATATTATTTTGTGAATCTAGAACTAATTTATAGGCATATTTTTTTAGGTTCTGATCCATGGTTTTATGCACAGCTTGCGCTAGGGGTTGGCTGTTTAAAATGACGCCAATTTCAGTATTTAAATTGGCTGAACGTGGATCAAAATTAAATGATCCGATAAATACTTGCTTATCATCCAAAGCCATCATTTTTGCATGCAGGCTTGAGCGACTCAGCCCTTTAAGGCTCACTTTGGACTGCTTAGAAATTTCAATATTATTTTTATTTTGGAATTCTTCTGGCAAAGCAGGGAGGAACTCATATAACTCTACGCCGTTTTGCAGTAAATCCTGACGATATTTCGCATAAAATGCATGTACAAGCGCAACATCATTGGCTTTAAAAGAGTTGGTCAGTACGCGAACTTTAACGCCATCTTGTGCGATCGCACTTAAGCGTTGCTCACCCTTGCGTTCAGGAACGAAGTAAGCGGAAATGATATCGACACTTTTTTCTGGTTTCTCTAAGCGTTCAACCAGTTGAAAGTTGAGATGTTCCTCTTTCTTTGCTTTCGCTTTGATTTTTTCTGGTGAATCTTTGATAACTTCTGCTTTCACCCAATCCAGCTTAATTTCTTGATTGAGCCAACGATCAAAATCATGAGATTCACGAGTAATTTCAACATAACTACGTACAGCACCATCATCAAAGTGCTCTTGCAGTTGCTGTTTTAAACCTTCATAGCGCAATGTATATTGTTGATGATTGACAATATTTTTAACTGGATAGGCATATTCATGATTCCAGTACTCATCAAATGAGTGGGTAATATCACTTACTGCATGACCGACAAGCATGACATCGACATCTGAAAATTGATATCGGTCACTGACATTGTAGTATTGATTACTCATATTTCGGCCGCCAATCAGGGTAATTTGATTGTCAGCTGTAAACGTTTTGTTGTGCATCCGTCGATTGATACGTTTCAGATCCAAAATCATATCAACGGGTCTAAGGCGTCGGAATTTATAAGGATTGAATAACTTTACGTCAATGTTTTGATGTTGGTCCAACGCGAGATAAATACTTTCCATCGTCTTAGCGTTGTTGTCATCCATTAACAATCTGACTTTTACACCACGATCAGCAGCTTGAATGATTTTATAAAGAGCCAATGCACCTACACGGTCGTTATCCCAAATGTAATATTGAAGGTCGAGTGTTTTCTCAGCTTTCTCAATTAATTGAAAACGTGCAGCTATCGCTTCGATTGGATCATATAAAACATGAAAACCTGTTAATTCAGGATTCTTAATTTTCAAAGGTTCGACAATTTGCGCCAATGAAGTGTCATGAGTGTCGATGTCGTACGCATATTGAGGTGCAATAGCTTGTTGAGTAGGTAAAGTTGAGCATGCAGGTAAAGCAAGAACCAAACATGAACTCATGATGAAGCGCATTTTAAAAGATGTACTCTTTTGGCGATTCAATTGTTGAGATTGATTCTTTTTCATGTGATTTGCTTGCATAATCTATTCTTTGAACTCAGTGTGCTAAAGTATAAAGAGCACCATTTAAAAGATAAATGAACCACTCAGATTATTCGTCTGATTTAATGAAAGAGATTGAATATGTGGACAACAAATAACATCCTTGCTGCGTTCTATATTATTTTCTCGCTCTTCGCTATTTGGGGAGTCACGCAAGCATGGATGAGCCAATCTCGAACTGAAACCATACATCCATTTAAAGCCTTTGTTCATCTCTTGGCATTTTATCTTTCTTATTTACTTGTTCCGTTGTGGTTTTTTAGTATTTTTGCTACTTGGCAAGGTATATTTTCATTGCATGAAGGTGTGTTTATTTTCTTGTTGAGCAGTATATTGATTTATGCACGTTTCATTGAGCCACATCGTGTAGTAGTGAATAACCTGAGTTACAAGTTAAGTTCAACGCAACCCTTTAAACGTCCGATTAAAGTGGCATTAATTGCAGACCTACATATTGGATTGTTTTCTGGGCATGAAAGACAATTGAAAATTATCGTAAATAAGATTAATCAAGTTCAACCAGATTTAGTGGTTGTGGCAGGAGATTGGACCTACGAACCAGAAAATAAGCTGGCAGAAGAGCTCCGAGTATTGAGAGAAATCCAAGCGCCTGTCTATTCTGTGAATGGTAATCATGATGAGCAATATCCAGGTCCACCAATTCAGGCATTATTAAAAGATGCGCTAGCTTCAAATCAGGTGATGGATATTGAAGGTAAGATTGTTGAGTTTGATGAGTTTAGATTGATTGGTGTGGGGGATTTGTGGGCAGGTAAGGCCGACATGAGGGATATGCCTGATTTACCACAAGATAAGCCGTGGTTAATTCTGTCACATAATCCGGATACGGTGGATATGGTGCCAAAATTGCCAACTCATCCGTTGATGTTGTCAGGGCATACACATGGGGGACAAGTGGAGCTTCCGTGGTTGACAGATTACATCATGAAAAAAGTGTCTATCTTGGGTCATAAACGTGGTTTATATAAGCATGAACATGCCAATGTTTATGTGTCCGTAGGTACTGGCATGGTAGGTGTCCCATTCAGATTCAGAGTACCACCGATGATTGATATCATTGAACTCAGCTAATAAAAAAACCGGCTTAAGCCGGTTTTTTTAGATGAAAACATCAAATTTGATTATTCACATCATCATGTTTCGTTTCGCGAATCATCAGGAAAGCAATCAGTGAAAGGATTGATGCAGCCGTCAAATAATAGCCTACTGCAGACAAACCATATTCAGTTGCCAATTTCGTTGCAATCAAAGGTGCGAAAGATGCACCAAAAATACCAGCAAGGTTAAATGTTAACGCCGAACCAGTATAACGCACCGATGTCGGGAAGATTTCTGAAAGTACCGTACCGATTGGACCATAGGTTAAGCCCATAATCGCAAGACCAATACATAAGAATAAGAACACAATCAGTGTGCTTCCTGACTCCAACATGTCCGCAAAGAAAATACCAAAAATAGCAGAAATTACACACACCGCGATCGAAGTGGTTTTACGACCGAACTTTTCCGCAAAAATTGCAGAAAGGGGAATAAATGCTGCAAAACAAAGCGTTGCAACCAACTGAAGTTGTAGGAACTCTTCACGAGAGTAACCTAATTGTTTTGTACCCCATTGCAATGCAAATACAGTGGTTAAGTAAAAAACTACGAAAGTACAAATGGCTGCAATCGTTCCGAGTACAAGCATTTTTGAATGCTTTTTAAAAACTTGTACAAAAGGGACATTCACTTCTTTTTGTTTATCAAGCACGTTTTGGAATGCTGGCGTTTCATGCAACTTTAAGCGAATCCACAAGCCTACAATCACCAATAAGGCACTTGAAATAAATGGAATACGCCATCCCCATGACATGAATGCTTCTTCACTCATGAATGCCCCAAGCGTAAGGAAAGAGCCTGTGGCAAGGATGAAGCCGATAGGTGCACCAAGTTGAGGGAACATACCGTACCAAGCACGTTTGCCTTCTGGCGCATTTTCAGTTGCGAGTAGAACTGCACCTGACCATTCGCCACCTAAACCTAAGCCCTGACCTAATCGGCACAAAGCTAAAAGTAAGGGTGCCACAATGCCAATTTGCGCATAGGTTGGAAGTAAACCAATCGCAACGGTAGAAAGTCCCATGGTTAGCAAGGCTGCCACTAAGGTTGCTTTACGACCGATTCGATCTCCCAAATGACCGAATAGTGCGGCGCCGATAGGACGTGCGATGAATGCGATTGCAAAAGTTGCTAATGATTGAATCGTTGCTGTCATAGGATCTGTACTTGTTGGAAAGAACAAGTAGGGGAAAATAATGACTGCAGCTGTTGCGTAAATATAAAAATCGAAGAACTCGATGGTTGTACCAACGAGACTTGCAGTTAATACCCGAGTTTTAGAGTTTGCGGGTTGAGCTTGTTGTGATGCTGTATTAGACGCCATGAGAGACCTTACACTTACTAAAAATAAAAAACTTAGATTTAATAGCGTAATCTTTTTAAAAAAGGCGTAATTTCTTAAAAAAATACGAAATACCAACTCGCTCTACGGTGTTAGGGTTGCTAGACGATGTAGTTAAAGTGGTTATAGCACGTAAAGATAAATAGACAAGAAATGTGATCCTGCACCTATCAATACAAAAATATGCCAGATAGCGTGAGTGTATCTTACCTTTTTTAAAGCATAAAACAATGCGCCTATGGTGTAAGCAAGGCCACCAATTATAAGTAAGCTTAAACTTTGATCAGATAAATATGTACGCATATCATCGATCACAAGTAATGCTAACCATCCCATTGCAAGATAGGCAAAAAGCGATATTTTTTGAAAATGGTGAATAAATACCAATTTAAATAAAGTGCCAATCGCCGCAATTACCCAAAGTGCAATTAATAAATAGTGAGCTTTTTGCGTTGGTAAAGCTATAGATAGAAAAGGCGTGTAAGTTCCTGCGATGAGATAATAAATAGCCGTGTGGTCCAATTTTTTAAACCAACCCCGACGCTCAGGTGTTTCCGCAAAATGATAAAGACTAGACGCCGTAAAGAGTAGAACTAAACTAAGTCCATAGACCCAAAGCCCGATCCATTGTGCCATAGGATAAGCAGCACCTTTTATAATCAATAAAATGGCACCGATGACGGCCAAGACAGCACCAATGGCATGACTGATGAAATTAATTTTTTCTTCTAATGGATTATACGAAGCAGGAGATGCTTTCATTGTTCACTTACACATTTAATTATACATCTGTATCGTAATTGAATTTTGCTTTTCGCGTAAGACGCATTAAAATTTAATAGCATTTCTTTTTTTGGCACTGTTTATGACCGTTTCGGCATCCTCCACACCGCAAGAGCAACAATTTCTTGAAGCATTTCATCAAGCATTAGCTTCTCAGCGTTTTGATCGTATGATTCTGAGTCAGTATCAGGGCGAGATAGAAGCTTTAGAGAAGATGACTTTACGCATGATTCGATTACAAGATGAATGGATGCTGAATGTTCTGTATCGCTTTAAAACTCAAGATGTGACCAAAAATTTTCCAATTGATGAAGCTGATCCGTTGGTGAGTAAATTGGTCAGTGAATGCAAACAAGCCAATCTTTTTACATTGGACAGCGAGTTACAGCTCAAGAAAAATAAGAAAAAAGCGATCTTAACTCAAAGTAAAAAGGCTTCAGTCTCCAAGATCATTGAAAAATCACACGACCGTCAAAAACACCGTTTTGTTGAGCAAGAAAGTTATTTTCTTCAACCGTTGGGTATTACGGATCAAAAAGAACAAATTATTCCAAGCATGGCGCGTAAGTGGAAACAGATTAATAAATTTGTTGAGATTTGCTCAGGCGCATTAAACCAAATTCAAGTTGATCAGCAGCTCAACGTTGTCGATTTTGGCTCAGGTAAAGGTTATCTCACCTTTGCACTGTATGACTACTTACAAAAAAATGATTATAATCCTTATGTTACAGGTGTGGAACTGAACGAGAAAATGGTTCAATTCTGTCAAGATGTTGCCCGTAAATCAGATTTTAAGCATTTAGATTTTTTCCAAGGAGATGTACGAACTTACTCGCCTGAAAAACTCGATGTCATGATTGCGTTGCATGCCTGTGATGTAGCAACTGATTTTGCGATTCATACCGGTATTCGATTGAATGCGCAAATGATTATGTGCGCGCCGTGCTGCCACAAAGAGTTGAGACCTCAAATGCAAAGTCCCTCTGTATTAAAACCAATGTTGCAGTTTGGTATTCATGAGGGGCAACAAGCTGAAATGCTGACAGATACAATTCGAGCGCTATTGTTAAAAGCCTATGGTTACGAGACTAAAGTTTTTGAATTTGTGGCTTTGGAACATACTAGCAAAAATAAAATGATTTTAGCCACCAAGCGCAAAGATTTGAACGCACCAGATCAGCAAGTGTTAGATCAAATAATTGCATTAAAAAATATGTATGGTATTCAAAAGCACTCATTAGAGTTGCTTCTAAAAGGAGAGTGGGAGCAACAAAATATTGGTGAAAAGTGCTAACACCCCTTTGGGAATTAACACATGAGTAATGTCTTCGATGTTCAAGTAGGTTCATGGTCGCAATTAAAGTGCTACGCGATGCAGATACGAGAGCAAGTATTTATTCTGGAACAACAAATTTCACCTGAAGACGAATGGGATATGGAAGATGAGACATCGATTCATTTCGTTGTTTTCCATGAAGGTGAGGCAATCGCCACGGCTCGACTACTTCAAAACCATAGTATTGGAAGGGTAGCAGTCATAAAGGCTTATCGAGGAAAAGGTGTTGGGTTTGAGCTCATGAAATTTATAATTGAGTTTGCTCAAAGGGAAAAGCGACCAACCTTGAATCTTTCTGCTCAAGTTCATGCATTACCATTTTATCAACGTTTAGGGTTTGAGCCCCACGGTAAGGAATACTTAGATTGTGGTATTCCTCATGTTTATATGACGATGCAGCTTGAATAAAAAAACGGAGCCAATGCTCCGTTTTTTCATCACAAATATCAATGACTATGTGAACCTGATTCACCATCATGTGTATGACTGTGTTCGCCCATTGCTGCGTGTTCTTCTTCAGTCATATTGTGCTCAGTTGCACTAGCTTGAGCAGCTTTGTTGGCTTCTATTTTTGCTGCTGCTTCTTCAGACATCACAGGTGATGCTTTGAATGCATGATGTTCACTGGTTTCTGTTCGTTGTTTACTTGGCATATAGTCAGGTTCATTTTCAATGGCTACATAGAAAATCACCATAAATATAATACTTAAAATGATCGCGATAATTAGCGCTTTCCAACCCCAAGGAGATTTTTCTGGTGAAGAATGATCAGTCATAATGCTATACCAAGTTGGGTAAAATGAATCTGAGAATATGTTACTTTATAACACATATTTATCGACAAGACCGAAAAAAACCTCTCCGAAGAGAGGTTTTTAATTTATATCAATCAGATCGACTTTCCATACTGAACTTTGTCCTTGAGGAGTTGAGGTGCTTTAAAACGCTCACCATACTTCGCTTCAAGCTGATTCGCGCGCTCAAGCGCTTGTGCGAGTCCATATTGATTGAGGAACTGTAAAGCGCCGCCAGTCCAAGGGGCGAATCCTATGCCAAAAATAGAACCGATATTTCCATCAATGACAGACTCTAAAACACCCTCTTCAAGACAACGTAAGGTATCTAAAGATTGCACAAACAAGAAGCGATCAATCATTTCTTGCTCAGAAATATCAGCCTCTTTCGTCCAATGGTTTAAACCATCCCAAAGGTATTTTTTACCACCTTCTGGATATTCATAAAAACCAGCACCAGCAGCTTTGCCTTTACGCCCAAATTCATGGATCATTTGCTTTAAAACATCTTCAGCAGGGGAGTGTGGTAAATCTTTGCCTTCAGCCTGAAGTGCTTTACGCGTTTCGTTGGTCACATGCTCAGACAAGGTTAGTGCGACTTCATCTTGGATTGCTAATGGACCGACTGGCATACCTGCTTTTAAAGCAGCCATTTCAATTTTGGCTGGATGTACTCCTTCAGCCAGTAAACGCAAACCTTCGTTGACAAAAGTACCAAATACGCGGCTGGTGAAGAAACCACGACTATCATTCACCACGATAGGTGTTTTTCCAATTTGTTGAACATAATCATAGGCTTTAGCTAGTGTCTCAGCTGAAGTCTCTTTACCTTTAATAATTTCAACCAACTGCATTTTATCAACAGGGCTAAAGAAATGCAGTCCAATAAAGTTTTTCGCATCTTTACTTGCTGTTGCAAGACCTGTGATCGGTAAGGTGGATGTATTAGAAGCCATCACACCGCCGTCAACCAAATATTGCTCAGCTTCTTGAGTTACTTTAGCTTTGAGTTCTTGATTTTCGAATACAGCTTCAATGATTAAATCACAGCTTTGTAAATCGGATGCATTCGCTGTAGGGGTAATGAGAGATAAAATTTGTTCGCGCTTTTCAGCAGTCATTCGACCTTGTGAAACACGTTTATCTAACAGTTTTTGACTATACGCCTTACCTTTTTCCGCATTTTCAATCGATACATCTTTAAGGACGACTTGAATCCCTTTAACCGCTGTCGAGTAGGCAATGCCAGCACCCATCATTCCAGCGCCTAAAACACCTACTTTAGTCGCTTGCCATTTTGAAGGCTCTTTAGGGCGGCTTTCACCTGATTTGATTGCATTCAGTCCATGCCAGAAAGTACCAATCATGTTTTTCGCAATTTGACCAGTTGCCAGATACGTAAAATAGCGAGATTCAATAGTTAATGCAGTATCAACATCTACCTGAGCACCTTCAACGGCAGCAGCCATAATGGCTTCAGGGGCTGGATAGCAACCTTTTGTTTTGTCACGCAACATTGCTGGGGCAATGGCAAGGACTTGAGCCACTTGAGGTGATGATGGCGTACCACCCGGAATTTTGTATCCTTTAACATCGAATGGTTGTTGAGATTTTGGATTTGCTTTAACCCAAGCAATTGCTTTATCCATGAGCTCTTGTTCAGAATCAGCCGTATCTTGAATTAAGCCTAGAGATTTTGCTTTTTCTACACCAAATTGTTTACCTTCCATCAAGAAAGGAAAAGCATTCTGCAAGCCGAGCAGTCGTACCATACGCACGATACCACCGCCGCCTGGTAACAATCCTAAGGTAACTTCAGGTAGACCAAATTTCGCTTTAGGATCATTTAATGCAATACGAGCATGACAGCCTAGTGCGATTTCCCAACCACCACCGAGAGCTGTTCCATTTAACGCAGCAACAACAGGTACACCCAAGGTTTCAATATAGCGGAATTCCGCTTTCATTTTTTGGATCATGCCAAAGAATTCAGTGGCGTGTTCTGGTTGAGCTTGAATCAACTCATCCAAATCACCGCCTGCAAAAAAGGTTTTCTTTGCAGATTTAAAAATGATACCTGTAATGCCAGATTCGGCTTTCAGTTTTGTTACCGTCTCTTCCAAAGCAACTCGGAAATCTGCATTCATGGTATTGGCAGACTGATTAGGTGAGTCTAAGGTGAGAATAACAATGCCATCAGCATTTTTTTCAAATTGAATTGCACTCATTATTATTCTCCTTATACCAATTCAATGATCGTTGCGATACCCATACCACCACCTACACACAGTGTAGCCAAGCCACGTTTTTTACCTTGACGTTCAAGTTCATCGAGCAACGTACCTAAAATCATGGCACCTGTCGCACCGAGTGGATGACCCATTGCAATTGCACCACCATTTACATTGACTTTTGCAGGATCGACATTCAGTTCATTAATAAAGCGCATTACTACAGCCGCAAACGCCTCGTTCACTTCAAATAAATCGATATCATCAATGGTTAAGCCAGCTTTTTCCAAAGCTTTGCGTGCCGCAGGTGCTGGACCAGTTAACATGATTGTTGGATCAGTTCCGACAAGCGCAGTTGCTAATACTTTGGCACGTGGTTTTAAGCCTTGTTCTTGAACCGCTTTTTCAGATGCAAGTAGAACAACAGCAGCGCCGTCTACAATGCCTGAAGAGTTTCCTGCATGGTGAACGTGATTAATCTTCTGAGCTTCTGGATATTTTTGTAATGCGACTGCATCAAATCCCATACCGCCCATCATTTCAAAGCTTGGATTTAATTTGGCTAAGCCTTCAACGGTAGTCGTTGGTTTGATGAACTCGTCTTTATCTAAAACGACAACGCCAGCTTTATCTTTTACTGGTACAACTGATTTATTGAAGTAACCATTCGCTTGAGCCGCTGCTGCTTTTTTTTGTGAATCTGCAGCAAAAGCATCTACATCAGCACGAGAGTAGCCATCTAAAGTTGCGATTAAATCAGCACCAATCCCTTGTGGAACAAACGTAGATTTCAGGTTTGTTTCTGGATCGAGTGCCCATGGTCCACCATCGGAGCCCATTGGAATACGCGACATTGACTCTACACCACCAGCAACTACAACATCTTCCCAGCCTGAACGAACTTTCTGTGCAGCAAGATTGACAGCTTCTAGTCCTGAAGCACAAAAACGGTTGATTTGAACGCCTGCTACATCATCATTCCAGCCTGCTGCAATTGCAGCAGTTTTAGCGATATCACCGCCTTGATCACCAATTGGAGTTACACAACCCAGTACGATGTCATCGACTTTAGAAGTATCGAGTTGATGGCGAGTTTGAAGTTCATTTAACAGCGTTGTGAGTAATGTGATTGGTTTTACTTCATGTAAAGAACCATCTTTTTTTCCTTTTCCGCGTGGTGTGCGAATGGCATCAATGATATAAGCCTCGCTCATAATAGTTCCTTTTTTATAGGTTGAAATTGTTATGGTGTTTTGAGTGTAGATGATCTATGTGATTGTGCAATGACGAGAACGGATGAGTCGTTTGATATTTTTGGTCACTGAAAAATTAAGTGTTTTAGATTGCGAAATGAAAAAATTTTTAATGAATGTTAAAAAATTCATAAAGCGAATGCTTAGATTATAATTCAGCTATATCAAATCTTTGGCGCTTGATATGGCAAGCTTTACAACATAAGAGCCTTCATCATCTTTATCAACATACCAACCACCGTTAATTACAGCGGGCACTTTTTTATTGATAAACTGCCCTTTCAGATTCTAATTTACTTAAATAGCCAACGGTTAATCCGTTGATTTCAACTGTGATCGCATTTTGATCGTATTGGTTATATGGTTCTGACAGAACATGAGCAGTACATTCATGAAATTTAGATACAGCTTTTTTTTGACCAGCTATTTTAAGTAAATTTTTTTGATATGCATTTTCTCCGACAATATTATAAGTGTACTGTATATCAGCTTGAGGTACAGAGCTGTGCGATTTTACACTGTAAAATAAAGCGCTATTCCAATCAAAATTGATATTAGGATTGCAGTAAGTGTCATCTTATTATTCCTTTAAATATTCCGAATAGTTTAATTTCAACTTGAATATTTTTGCAAAATAAATAAGCACTTAAATCCATATGTAAAAAAAAGCCTGAACAATGTCAGACTTTTTTTATGTTTGAATAAATTAATGATAACCATGTAATTGACGATACAGTCCTGGTGTTACCCCTGTCCACTTCTTAAATGCTCGGTGGAAGGTACTGGTTTCACTAAAGCCGACTTGTTGTGCCACATCTTCTAAAGTTAAAGATGGGTTTAACAGTAAGTGAATTGCGGCGTCTCGACGCAAAGCATCTTTCACACCTTGATAGCTCTTACCTTCAGCAGCTAAGCGACGGCGAAGCGTCTGTGGTGATAAATAGAGCATGGCTGCAACATCATTTAATGTTGGCATTTCTTCACCAATTTGGCTCTTCAATACTTCGCGAATACGTGATGTGAGTGAATTGGTATTCTTGAATTTCACCAACAGTTTCGCTGGAGCACCTTTTAGAAACTCTTCCAAGGTGTTTTCATCTTGGCGAATTGGAAGGTCTAAGTAGTCTGCAGCAAATGTGATTTCAGTACGAGCTGAATCAAATTGGATCACTGGCGCAAAAAATAACGCATCATATTCATCTGCATGTTGTGGGCGTGGATAAGAAAAATGCACACGCTCTAACGGGATACGACGCTCAATAAGCCACGATGCCAAACCATGCCAGATCATGAGCATACTTTCAGTAATGAAATGGTCAGGATCCATTGTTTTTGGAATGAGTGGAACTAAGCGTGCTTCATGTTTATCGCGCTCTAAAGTCACAGACCACTCATCACCGAATAACTTATAGAACTGTGATGATAACTCAAGCGCATCACCTAAAGTTTTGGCATGTATGATCAATTGACACATGATCGCAAAGGTCCCTAAGCGACGTGGCTGGATATCAAAACCAACGTGTTCATCTTGGGTGACCATCCACAGCATTTTAACAAAGCGTGTGTACTGCTCAGGAGAAATACGTGCTTTAGGTTGGCGGAGTAGTTCAGCTTCAATGCCGACATGTGAAAGTAAAGTGTCAACATCCATCCCTAGACGTTTTACCCCAGTCAGGGCTGCATTCACAAAATGGATACTTATCGTATCGCGACTCATGTTAAATCCTTCAGTCTCTTTGATGTTCACTGCTACTTGACCTAAATGACACAAAAAATAATTTAATTGGCAATTATCACTAGAGTAATTGCTCTTTTACATCATAAATTGCCGAAATGATCAAGGTAAATGGCTGAACATGACATTGTTAATCTTGTTTTATATTTCTATTATGGGTGAAAAATCAACATATTCTTGGTGAAAATAACAATGACAGCTGCATTAAAGGGATTGAAAGTTTTAGATTTTTCCACATTATTACCCGGACCCTTTGCGACCTTGTACTTAGCAGATCTAGGGGCAGAGGTGGTCCATATAGAGTCACCAAATCGACCAGACCTTGTCAGAATGTTGCCACCTTATGCAAATGGTCAAGCCACGGCGCACAGTTATTTGAATCGCAACAAGCAGTCGATTGCTCTAGATTTAAAAGATAGTCAGAGTATTGAACTCATTAAATCAAAAATTTCAGAATACGATATCGTGATTGAGCAGTTCCGTCCTGAAGTGATGCGACGTTTAGGACTCGACTATCAAACTTTATCTGAAATAAACCCACGTCTGATTTATTGTTCAATAACAGGATATGGGCAAACAGGTCCTTATAAAGATAAAGCGGGACATGACATTAACTATGTATCGCTCTCAGGGATTGCTGGGCATTCAGGTCGGCAGGAAAGTGGACCACCACCTATGGGGATTCAAATTGCTGATGTCGCAGGCGGTTCTTTACACGCAGTGATCGGCATTTTAACAGCCGTGATTGAAAGGCAACGGAGTGGTTTAGGTCAATATATTGATATCTCTATGACGGATTGTGCGGTGACCTTAAACAATATGGCTGCGGCAGCTGTACTTGCAGGTGGACAGAATCAATACCCTGAAAATGAACATCTGAATGGGGGAACATTTTATGACTATTATCAAACGCAAGACGGGCGCTATATCTCAATTGGGAGTCTAGAACCTCAATTTATGACAGGTCTGGCAACTATATTAGAACTGCCTATCTTATTGGAAAAAGGAACTTCATTTGATGTTGAAGATCGAAAAGCAGTCAAGGCTGCGATCGCTGATAAAATCAGGGAAAAAAGTTTTGATGTATGGCGTAAAACATTTTCTGAATTAGACGTATGTGTAGAACCTGTGTTAAATCTAGATGAAGCTCTGACGTCAGATTTGGCTCAACAACGTGCTTGGACAGTAGATGTACCTCTAAGGATAGATGCAAATGAGGTAGAAAAACAGTTGGCTTGTCCAATTAAATTTTCAAGATCCAAGGCACAGTATCATTATATCGGCCAAACACTGGGTGAAGGGAACTGGTAGTCAAAGTATTGAATATATGAGAAAAAAGAACCGATCTTTATCGGTTCTTTAGTCTATGCTGTCACACAGTAAATGAAATACTTTAGACTAAAGTCTATAATTGTCATGGAATGAAATTAGGCTGAGTCCCAATGGATTTAATTCAAGTAAATGGTCAACCGCGCTATGGGCGTTTTACAGAATTGCCAAGCGCAATTTCTGTTTCAAAATATATTTATAAAACGCCATATGGCAAAGTGCTCAAAGGGTGGAGAAAAAAACTTAAATATAAGAAATTTAAGTTTTGTAGTATCCAACATGAGCATTACAGCATTGGGATGGCTATCGTCGATATCGCTTGGGCGGGACATGGTTTTATCTATATTTATGACCATAATACCGGACAAGTCGTCGAGTGGAATGCGATTAATGTATTGGCACACAGTACGGTTCTAGATGAACAGCCACTATTTAATCATAGCCATTTTAAACATGGAAAAATCCAACTCGATATTCAACATGCCAATGGTGTTCGTTATATCAAAGTGATCAAACATGGTGAAGAAAAACTGTCTGCACGTATCTTTTGTGCTGGAACAGATCCTTTGTCGATGTGCAGTCCTACTGGAATTAATGGTTGGACCTATACTCAGAAACTAACTACATTGGCCGTTGAAGGGTATTTCATTAATAAACAAAAAGAAAAAATTGAATTTAACTCACGAACTTTTGCTTCGCTTGATGATACTTGCGGTTTTCTAAGACCTGAAACGGCTTGGTTTTGGCTATCTTCAAATTTTTGGGATGCGCAAGGAAACCGTGTGGGTTTGAATCTTGCCTCTGGCGTGAATGAAAGTTTTGGGAATGAAAACTGTTTGTGGATTAATGGACGCCTTTATGCGTTGACGGATGTTCTTTTTGAAATGCAAAATGATCAGATGTGGACCATACGATCTATGGATGACAAATTACAATTGACCATTGAAACAGGCTGGCGCCGTTATGAAAATCTTAATCTTAGAATGGTAGGCAGCCAGTTCAGTCAGTGGCAATCTAAAATTACGGGTTTTATTATTTCAGATGATGGTCAGCATATTGAGCTTAATCAAGAGTATGGACTATTAGAGCAACATTACGCTAAATGGTAATGGCGTCATAACAACAAAAAAGTCCGATTGATCGGACTTTTTTTACATTCTTTTTTATATCGCAGCTTGCCAAAAAGCTTCACCTGCTTGAATTGGATCTTGAGTTTCAGCGAGCGTATCAACCCAAACTTGGTATTGATGAATAATAGGGTGTTGGTTTGGGTGAAAATCAGGTTTAAACCAGTCTAAATATTCTCGTTTTTTTGCCGTTAAAATGCCATCTTTTCCAAGCAACCATTTCAAGCCTTGAGCAAACATTTTTAACCTTTCAATTCGAGTAAAACCATCTTGTTTGAGAAGTCCATGTGTTCTTTGCATGGTAAATCCAAACATCATAAGCGTAACTAAAACCAAGGCGGTATAACGTGTAAGGTTTGAAGTCTGCGCTACCTCGATCATAACATCATAAGCAACATCGCGATGTTCCATTTCTTCAATACTATGCCATGCAAATAAACCACGGACAAAAGGATGTGCATGGGCCATCGTACTTTTATGACTGAAAAAGGTCGTTGCCATTAAAGCGGTTAAGTGTTCGCATGAAGCGGTGATCGCAATATTAAAACGATCAGGATACCTTTTTAACGCATGTTTGAAACGTTGATTGACTTGATGAATATATTTTTCAATCGGCATACCTTGCTCAATTAAAATTTTATTCATTTTGTCATGGGCAATACCGTGTTGCGCTTCTTGTTGAATAAAGTCTTTCACACGTTTGGCTAAGACAGGATCTTGAATATGCGGTTGAAATAGTCGGACACACTGTATGAAATATCGTTCTCCATCTGGAAATGTCAAACTCAAAGCATCAAATACACGTGTTTTAAAAGGATCGTTGTTAAACCAAAATCGTGGTACTTCGTTGAGTCGGAAATCAAGGTGCTTACGAATCACTGGATGGTATGTGGTAATTGCATTCATTTTATTTTATCACTTATGCAGAAAGAACAAGTATGTAAAAAAATCACATTGAGGTCATTATCTCTACAGGACAAAAGAAGAGAGAGAAGGAGATTAAAACTGTAAGTAATGTCGGCTAAATCATCTGAATAAAAATGATCCAGCCGGCAATAGGAATATTATCGAGCTGCTTGCCAGAATGCTTCACCAGCTTGAATTGGATCATTGGTCTCGGCTAATGTTTTTACCCAGACATCATATTGGGCAATCACAGGATGTTGGCTTGGATGGAAGTCTTTTTTAAACCAATCTAGGTATGGACCTTTCATTCTCGTTAACATGCCATTTCGACCGATAAACCATGGAAGTCCTTTGACGGTCATTTTGAAACGGTCTAAACGACTAAATCCGTCATACTTCAACATGATATTGGCACGATAAGTTGTAAATCCAAGCATCATGAAAGTTGTAAATGCCAAAGCAAATTGTCGAGTAAGTTCTGGAACATCACCGACTTGTTTCATGACATCAAAAGCCACATCACGATGCTCCATCTCTTCGATAGCATGCCATGCTAAAAGCGCGCGCACATAGGGGTGAGCATCTTCAAGGGTTGCTTTTTGACTATAAAAAGTATCAGCCATTAATGCAGTTAAGTGTTCGGCTGCAGCAGTCATGGCAATATTGTATTGAGGTGAATGACGTGTCAGTTCGAATTTAAAAATTTTGTTAAGAACCTTAATAAATTGATCGACAGGCATACCTTGATCTTTCATGACCTGATTCATCTTGTCATGCGCAATTCCATGCTGTGCTTCTTGTCGAATAAAATCTGCGACTCGTTTTTGTAATTCAGGGTCTTTGATTTTATCTCTAAATAATCGAACTGATTCAATGAAGTAGCGCTCTCCGTCTGGGAAAGTTAGACTCAATGCATCAAACATACGGGTTTTGAATGGATCTCCACCAAACCAAAAACGAGGAATTTCTGAGAGCTTGAAATTGAGATTCGTGCGTACGACAGGATCAACCTGATATTTTACCAATGCGTTCATCTTATTTTCATTCATCCGCTTTAGATCGTTTAAGTATGTATGGCATTGGTCTGATTGTTTTGACAGTACTTGCCATTTTTTATACATTTTACGACAAATGAAAATGAATAAAGTCAATTTTGCCTAAAGGAATAGTGCATCGTGAAAGATATTCAAATACCCAATGGATATTTCCATTTATGGCAAACATTTATTCAAGTGAAACAGCTCGATAAAGAGATAAAGACTGCATTAAATCAGGATGTTGATACGCTGAATAAGATTTTGGCAGCACCGATTGCCATGCAATCCTCTTATTCTTTTTTCTTAAAACTTAATTCTCTCACGCAGGTTTATTTGAATCGCGCCAATTATATTTTTGAAATGGCTCAATATGTGAAACCTGAGCATTTTGGTGTGCTTGGATATATGGCGACACGAAGTGAGACGGTGGCGGAAGCACTGAACTATATTTTAAGATTTAGCCGCTTGGTGATTGATGGTGAAGAGATTACACCCATGCAGATTCACCAGAACGGTGAAATACTGATTTTAAGCTGGCCGTTTATTTGTGATGACTATAATTTTATCAATGAGCTGACGAATGCCATGATGGTTTCATTGGCAAAGCAAATATTAGTGCACGATACCTTTCCACTGTATAAAGTGATCATGGCGCATGAAGCTATCGCACCATTGTATGAATATCAAAAGTTCTATGGTTGTCAGGTAGAGTTCAGCCAAGTTGAATATCAGTTTCAAATTCGCACGCAGGGGTTGCAGCTAAAACCCCAACAAGCAGATCCTTCACTTATGCAATTGTTGGTTCAACAAGCGGAAGAGGCGATTGCATCAAAACCCGTGCAATCGAGTCTTGATCGGCAACTCCACTTAATTATTGCTGAGTATTTGCGTATTCGTCACGAAGCGCCAAAGATTGAAGATATTGCGACAGAATTATGTTTGTCGGTGAGGACTTTGCAACGACAATTAAAAGATCGCGGAACATCATTTAAACGCATACTTGAGCAAGAACGGATGTCACAATGTGAGCGCCTATTAAATCAGGGGCTAGAGTTAACGGATATCGCCGTGCAACTCGGTTACTCAGATCAGTCTGCGCTTGCTAGAGCATTTAAAATGTATAATGGAATAACGCTGTTGCAGTTTAAAAAACAACTTAAACAACGTCCAATTCATCGTCATAATCTAAGTTAGAACATGAAAAATAAAAAAGGTAAGCATCTAGCTTACCTTTAAAGACTCTATTTTTATGCCAGTCTAAATTTGATTCATCTGTATTTTGGGATATCTAAAAGCAATGGAGAGTATAGCAATCACCGCTAAGATCCAACAGTAATAAACGTTTTGGATCATTTCCATTGGCGATAATTTTGCAATTGAACACGCCAATAATAATTGTGCGCCAAACGGAATTAAGCCTTGAACAACACAAGAAAAAATATCCAACAAAGCAGCCGAGCGTTTTGGGTCAACACCATATTCTTTAGCAACTTCACGTGCCATATCGCCAGATAGAATAATGGCAACCGTATTATTTGCCACAAAGAAATTAGACAAGATTACCAGAAGGCAGATTCCGATTTCACCAGCTCTTTGCGTTCCCACTTTGAATAAACGCGTAAGTTGATAAATGCGTTGTATTAGCCACTCTAAGCCACCTTCTTTTCGCATAATGGCTGAAATACCACCGAGTAACATTGAAAGCAATGCGACTTCAAACATGCCCAAAAAGCCATCGTAAATCGCATTATTTAATTTAAGTAGGTTAAAGTCAGGGGCTTGAATCAGACCGACGAGTCCAGACATAACAATGCCCAGCATAAGTACAGCCAACACATGTAATCGGCTAAAAGCCAAAGTAAATACGGCTAAATAAGGCAAAATCAGCCAAAAATTATAGTCATTGAAAGAAATTTGTTGCGTATCACGACTCATCACAAAATAAATCAAAATCGTGAAAAGCGCTGCTGGTACTGCAATCCATACATTGACTTTAAATTTATCCTTTAGTTCTACACGTTGGCTACGAGTTGCAGCGATAGTGGTATCTGAAATCATAGACAAGTTATCACCAAACATGGCTCCTCCAACCACAGCACCAATCGCAACAACAGGATTTATATCGGTGACTTGAGTGAAGCCAAATGCGATCGGTGCACAAGCAGCGATAGTACCCATCGAGGTTCCCATCGCGGTAGCAATAAATGCTGAAATAACAAAGAGCATTGGCAGGACAAAAGCCGAAGGAATGAGAGATAAACCTAATTGTACTGTTGCATCAACACTACCAATGGCGCTACTAATACTGGCAAAAGCACCTGCCAGCATAAAGACCATAAACATTAAAATAAGATTAGGATGGCTTGCCCCACGGAGAAACTCATCTATACCTGTGTTTAATTTGCCACGATAAAGTAATACCGCAAGAATGAGGGCAGGGATAGCAGCAATGGGTGCTTTAATTTGGTAGAAGGCAAACTCAGTGCCAATCAGAGTGTGATAAATACCGCTGCCCAAAAAAATGGCTAAAAACACAATAAGCGGTAGAAGGGCAAGCGCTCGCGGAGAAGCTTTGCCTGGGGAGATTGTGGTCATAACATAAGAAATAAAAGAGTAAGCATGTATAGTATAGAACAGCTTTGGCTAATTCAGAAAAGTTAAAATGTAAGTGCTAAGCTATTTGTTTTTAAACATTTTTAATCAATAAACATAAGTTCATATAAATATTCATGATTTAGAAAAAACAGAAAAAATCGAGCTTTTTGATCATTGTTAAAAAAATCAAAACATTGATAAATATGCACTTGGAATACTTAACTGAAAAGAGTGTTTGGTGCTTTTCATCACACTCTGTTCAATGAGTAAAAAATAGCGTTACAATGGGCCGTCTTGTATTTTACAAAACCAACTCCTCAATTCTATACAATTCAAGGAAAGTACATCCCTATGTCACGTTTAGCCACACGATTTGCACAGCTTAAATCTCAACAGCGTAAGGCTCTAGTTTCTTATGTCATGGCAGGTGACCCTCATCCACACGTAACGGTTCCTTTGTTACATCAAATGGTGGAAGCAGGTGTGGATGTAATTGAACTTGGCTTACCATTTTCAGATCCAATGGCCGATGGTCCAGTGATTGCACTTGCGGCTGAGCGTGCATTGGCAGCCGGTACAAATACATTGGATGCATTGGAAATGGTCAAGCAATTCCGTGAAAAGGACACAGATACACCAGTGGTGTTGATGGGTTATTTGAATCCTGTAGAAGTCATTGGATATGAGAAATTTGTATCAACTGCTCATGACTGTGGTGTGGACGGTATTCTGTTGGTGGACTTACCACCTGAAGAAGCACAAGCGCTCGATGTTGTCTTGAAAAAGTTTGATATGGATCAGATCTTCTTGTTGGCGCCAACATCTACAGATCAACGTATTCAACATGTCGCTAATCATGCGAGTGGTTTTATTTATTACGTGTCTTTGAAGGGTGTAACAGGTGCAGCGACTTTAGATGTGAATGAAGCTGCTCAACGCATCGAAAAAATTAAGTCGATGACGGATGTACCTGTTGGTGTAGGTTTTGGTATTAGTGATGCAGCCTCTGCAAAAGCAATCGGAAGCGCAGCGGATGCGGTCATTGTTGGTAGTGCTTTTGTTAAACCATTTGCACAGACAACTCCTGATCAAGCAGTTGAACAGGCGGTCAATAAAGTCAAGGAGCTTCGAGCAGCGCTCGATGAGTTAGTATGAATCAAGAAGTTAAATCAGGGAAAACTTTAGCACCTGTAACACCTTGGACAGATCGTTCAGTACCAGGTATTCAAATCCCTGATCAACAGCAATCGTTAAAAGCGACGTTTACTGAGCCTACGATTGAATGTCCAGAATGTCATGCTCTGGTGACTCGTACGGCGATGTCTTTCAATGCTTATGTTTGTCCTCAATGTGATGAGCATTTAAAAATGAAAGCACGTGACCGTTTAAATTGGTTCTTTGATCAAACCGCAAAAGAATTAGGTCAAGAGTTTGTTGCAAAAGACCCACTCAAGTTTGTGGATAGCAAAGCTTATCCTGTGCGTATGAAAGAAGCACAAGAGAAAACTGGCGAAACTGAAGCACTCGTGGTGATGGAAGGACAAATCAAAGGTTTATCTTTAATCGCTTGTGCATTTGAATTTGATTTCATGGGCGGTTCGATGGGTACTGTAGTTGGTGATCGATTTGTACAAGCAGCAGAGCGTGCGATTGAAACCAAACAGCCAATGATTTGTTTTGCTGCCTCTGGTGGTGCTCGTATGCAAGAAGGAATGTTATCTTTAATGCAAATGGCACGTACATCAGCTGCGATTCAAAAAATGAAAGATGCTCGTATTCCGTACATTGTTGTATTAACTCATCCAGTATATGGTGGTGTGACCGCATCTTTAGCCATGTTGGGTGATGTGCATATCGCTGAGCCTAAAGCAATGATTGGTTTCGCTGGTAAACGTGTCATTGAACAGACTGTACGCGAAAAGTTAGAAGAGCCGTTTCAACGTGCTGAATTCTTGCTTGATCATGGTGTAGTCGATCAAATTGTTCATCGTCACGCATTACGTGATACAGTTTATCGTATCGTAGCGAAATTGATGAATTTGCCTTGAACCTCACTGCTCCACTCAGTACAGATAATTTACAAACATGGCTCGATTATTGGAGCCATGTTCACGTTACAGGAATTGATTTAGGGCTTGAACGCGTCATTCCTGTGGCTGAAAAATTGGGCGTTACACACCCGCAAGCGAAAGTCATTACTGTCGCTGGTACGAATGGTAAGGGTTCAACAACCACAACCTTAGCTTCTATTCTGAATGCTCAAGGATATCAAGTCGGTTTGTATCAATCTCCGCATATCTATCGTTTCAATGAGCGTGTAAAACTCGCAGGTCAGGAAGTTTCAGATGAGCTTCTGATCGAAGCATTTGTTCAAGTTGATCAAGCACGACGTGAATGTGATTTAAGTTTATCTTTTTTTGAAGCAACAACCCTTGCAGCTTTTGTCATCTTCAAACAACAGAAATGTGATGTTTGGGTATTGGAAGTTGGACTTGGGGGACGTTTGGATGTTGTGAATGTCGTTAATCCAAATGTTGCGGTCATTACCAATATTGGATTGGATCACACAGATTGGCTGGGTGACACCATTGAAAAAATTGCTTTTGAGAAAGCGGGTATTATTCGTCCAGATATTCCAGTCATTTTTGGTGGGCAACAAATACTTCCAACATCAATTCAGGATAAAGTCATTGCATGTAATGCGACGCTGTCATGTCTAAATCAGGATTATTTTTATCAAGCAAATGGTGATGGTAAAACTTGGACATTTTCAAGTTCAGCACTGACCTTAAAATTACCATGTGGTCAGTTGGCCCTAGATAATGTTTCAACTGCCGTGGCTGCATTATTGGTCAGTGGATTGAAAATTTCTCAAACTGCACTAGAGCAGGGCATTATTCAAGCACATTTACCAGGTCGATTTGAAATAAGGGAAATCGCAGGAAAAACAGTGATTTTCGATGCGGGACATAATCCGCATGGTGTAGAATTTTTGTTAAAGCAATTGCGAAATTATTTAGAATACAATAAACAGTACACAGAAGTTATCGCTGTGTTTTCGATGTTAGCGGATAAAGATATAGATTCAGTCGTTAATTTATTGAAAAACACGGTATTTATGTGGAAAATTGCGCCGATGGATGTGCCTCGTGCAGCACCATTACAACAATTAGAGTCAGCGCTTCAAGGTGAGACAGTACAACAGTATTCAAATGTACAGGTCGCATTTAAATCAGCACTTGAAGAAACAAAAAATAATCAGCTGATTTTGGTGTGTGGTTCGTTTCATACCTTAGAAGCGGTCTGGGAGTATTTAGAGAATGTCAATGAATAACAAACAACGCTGGATGGGTGGTGTTGTTTTATTGGGTGGTGGTGTTTTATTGGCAGCATTACTTCTAAAAGGCAAAGAAGAGATCCACCAAAATAATGTTGAACAACCGGTTGAAGCTGTTCAACAAAAAAAGAATGAACCTGAAGCAGTACAACTTCAACCTCTCACAGTTGATGTGGAAACTGAAAAGCGTTTACTTGAAGAGCAACGACGTGCTCGTGAGAAAGCTGTGGCAGAGCAAGAGGCTCGTGCTGCTGAATATTTAAGAATGCAACAAGAGGCCGAAGCTGAAGCCGCACGTCGCGCTGCTGAAGAATATGCTGCAATGAATGCTCGTCGAAACGCTGCTCAGCAAAGTTCAGACAATATTCCTCCTGAATTGGTTGAGGATGAAGCTGAAAAGCAAAAGCGTTTGGCTGAAGAAAAACGCATAGCTGAACAGAAGCGTTTAGCTGAGCAAAAAGAACAACAGGCGAAATCCTCAGAAGAACAAAAGCGTAAAGCCGAAGCAGAAAAACGTGCAGCTGAAAAGAAAGCAGCAGAGCAAAAAGCTGCTGAGGAAAAACGTAAAGCAGAAGAGGCGAAGAAGAAAGCTGAAGCTGATAAAAAAGCTGCAGAAGAGAAAAAACGCAAAGCTGCTGAAGAAGCGAAGAAAAAAGCTGAGGCAGAAAAAGCTCGTGATCTGCTGGAAAATGGAGATCGTCAATGGATGGTTCAAGTGGCATTGGCTGCGAATGAGGCGAATGCAGATGCGCTTGCGGCTAAGCTTCGTGCCAAAGGATATAAGGTAACGAAGAGTCCAACGTCGAAAGGTATTCGAATTATGGTTGGTCCATCTAAAGATCGTGATTCGGCAGATGCGTTACGTAAGAAAATTAACAGTGATGCAAGTTTAAATATGAAATCAGCATGGGTGATTGATTGGGTACCACTGGATAAGCGTCAATAGTTTCTTGCTTTGTTTTAGAAAAAAGGATTCAAACTATAATTTGAATCCTTTTTTAAATTAATATGTTAAAGAATATAAGCCATAATCAAAAAAAAAGCCTATCTGAGGATAGGCTGAACGCTGAAACTTGATGGCTCGTCAAAATTAATCAAGATCAGGTTGAGGTGTTAAACGTAGATAAGGTGTCACTGCCTTGTACCCTTTAGGGAAGCGTTGTTGAATTTCATTTTCGTCTTTAATAGAGGGAACAATCACAACATCTTCACCATGCTGCCAGTTTGCAGGGGTTGCCACTTTATAGTTATCTGTTAACTGTAATGAATCTATAACACGTAAAATTTCATGGAAATTGCGACCAGTTGACGCTGGATACGTAATAATCAAGCGTACTTTTTTATTTGGATCAATGATCACAAGAGATCGGACGGTTAGGGTCTCGCTGGCATTGGGATGGATGAAATCATATAAAGTCGAAACTTTACGATCCTGATCAGCAATGATTGGGAAATTTACCGTGGTAGATTGAGTTTCATTGATATCTTTAATCCAACCATGATGTGATTCAACATCATCTACAGAGAGAGCAATCGCTTTAACATTACGTTTTTCAAACTCGTCTTTTAGTTTTGCTGTAAAACCTAATTCCGTCGTACATACGGGAGTGTAGTCGGCAGGGTGTGAAAATAAAACTCCCCAATGATCTCCTAGAAAATCATAAAAATTAATTACTCCTTCACTTGATTGCTGTTCAAAGTCTGGAGTGGTGTCACCTAAACGTAATGCCATATATACCTCTATTCTTATCAAAACCTTAATGTGCTGAAATTAATATGGCGGAAACTATTTATAATTAAAAATAGTGTTTTTTTATTTGGTTATGAAAAAAACAGATTTGTTTCACTCTCTGGAGGCGAATAAACGTTCATAAATTTGAATTTGAACGATATATATTTCTGATCAAATTTGCTACATTAACTCGCCGTTGCTCATGCGTCATGGAAAATAATCCAGAAATTTTTTGATTGCATTTGTTTAAAACCCTTGTACTTCAAATTTCTAGCACCATAATAACGTTTGAGAAAAATCATTTTGATAAGTAAGTTTTAGAGAGTCTATATGTTGGCAAGTCTGATCGGAGGAATCTTCGGTACTAAAAACGAGCGCGAATTGAAGCGTATGCGTAAAATTGTCGAGAAGATCAATGCGCTCGAGCCGACGATATCTGTGTTAAGTGATGCAGACTTATCTGCAAAAACAGAAGAATTCAAACAACGTTATAAAAACGGCGAAAGTCTTGATCGCTTGTTACCAGAAGCTTTCGCGGTATGTCGTGAAGCTGGTAAGCGTATTATGGGTATGCGTCATTATGACGTACAGTTGATTGGTGGTATTACCCTACATGAAGGTAAAATTGCAGAAATGCGTACAGGTGAAGGTAAAACCCTAATGGGTACTTTGGCTGTATATTTAAATGCAATTAGTGAACAAGGTGTTCACGTTATTACTGTCAATGATTATCTGGCGCAACGTGATGCTGAGTTAAACCGTCCACTTTATGAATTTTTGGGATTATCTGTTGGGGTGATTTACTCCATGCAGAATCCTGTCGAAAAAGCAGAAGCTTATCGAGCAGACATTACCTACGGTACAAACAACGAATTTGGTTTCGACTATCTTCGTGACAATATGGTGTTCTCATTAGCCGAGAAAAAACAACGTGGTCTTGCCTATGCGATTATCGATGAGGTTGACTCAATCTTAATTGACGAAGCACGTACTCCACTTATTATTTCGGGTCAAAGCGAAGATTCCTCACAACTTTACGCGGCAATGAATGCGATTCCGCCAAAGTTACATGCTCAAAAAGAAGAAAAAGTTGCAGATGGTGGACACTTCTGGATCGATGAAAAACAACGTTCAGTCGAAATTACAGAAGCTGGTTTTGAAGCCATTGAAAGTGAACTTATTGCGATGGGTTTATTGGCAGAGGGTGAAAGTCTATATTCTGCAGCCAACTTAAATCTTGTTCATCATGTCACAGCTTCTATTCGTGCACATTACTTGTATCATCGTAACGTGCATTATATCGTCCATGACGGTGAAGTGATTATTGTCGATGAAAATACAGGTCGTACGATGCCTGGTCGTCGTTGGTCTGAAGGTTTGCATCAAGCGGTAGAAGCAAAAGAAGGTTTAGAGATTCAACCTGAAAACCAAACGCTTGCAACGACCACATTCCAAAACTATTTCCGTTTATACCGTAAACTTTCAGGTATGACAGGTACAGCAGATACTGAAGCTGCTGAAATGAAAGAAATTTATGGCTTAGATGTGGTGTTGATTCCAACCCATCGTCCAATGATTCGTAAAGATCTGAATGACTTAATTTATTTGAATCGTAATGGTAAATACAATGCGATTATTGAAGAAATTAAGAAAATTCATGAAGCTGGTGTTGCACCGATTTTGATTGGTACGGCAACAATTGAAGCTTCTGAAATCTTATCGGATAAACTGAAAGAAGCGGGTATCGCACACGAAGTGCTGAATGCCAAACAGCATGAGCGTGAAGCGGATATTATTGCACAAGCTGGCTCTCCACGTGCCGTGACTATTGCGACCAACATGGCAGGGCGTGGTACGGATATCTTGCTCGGTGGTAACTGGAAAGCGAAACTGGCGAAAATTGAAAATCCAACTCCTGAAGATGAAGCACGTTTAAAAGCAGAATGGGAACAAAATAACCAACTGGTGCTGAATTCTGGTGGTTTACACATTATTGGTTCTGAACGTCATGAATCTCGTCGTATTGATAACCAATTACGTGGTCGTTCAGGTCGTCAAGGTGATCCAGGTGTTTCGCGTTTCTTCTTATCGTTAGAAGATGATTTGATGCGTATCTTTGCAGGTGATCGTGTCGTCGCAATGATGCGTGCAATGGGTCTGCAAGAAAATGAAGCCATTGAACATAAAATGGTGTCTCGTTCGATTGAAAACGCCCAACGTAAGGTTGAAGCACGTAACTTCGATATTCGTAAGAACCTGTTGAAGTATGATGATGTAAATAATGAACAACGTAAAATTATATACTCACAGCGTGATGAAATTCTGGCAGAAAGTACATTGCAAGAATACATCGAGTCAATGCATGAAGAAGTGATGAAAGGGGTGATTGAAACGTATATCCCACCTGAATCAATTCATGATCAGTGGGATGTCCCAGGTCTTGAATCTGCATTACGCTCAGACTTTAATATTGATCTTCCTGTGCAGCAATGGTTGGATCAAGATCGTCGATTAGATGAAGAAGCATTAGCACGTCGTATTACTGATGAGGTTTTACAACGCTATCGTGCGCGTCGTGAACAAATGGGGGCTGAATCTGCAGCAGTGTTAGAACGAAACTTTATGTTAAGTTCTTTAGATCGCCACTGGAAAGATCATTTAGCAGCGATGGATTATTTACGTCAAGGTATTCATTTACGCGGTTATGCGCAAAAGAATCCTGAGCAGGAATATAAGAAAGAAGCATTTAATCTGTTTGTAAATATGTTAGCTGTCATTAAGTCTGATGTTGTGACAGATCTTTCATTGGTGCGATTACCAACGCCTGAAGAGCTGGCAGAAATGGAAGCACAGCAGCAAGCTCAAGCTGAAGCGATGCAACTTTCACTTTCTCATGCTGAAGTTGATGGTTTAACAGGTGAGCAAACAGTTAATACTCAAGAATTGGATCAGAATGAAGTTGAGATTACGCCACCTCAAAGCCGTAATGCACCTTGTCCATGTGGTTCTGGTTTAAAATACAAGCAGTGTCACGGTAAAATCTAAATTTCATGAAGCAGAACTTAGGTTCTGCTTTTTTTATTTTATTATAGTGCTTGGTCAGTTCATGTGAATAAGCATTGCCAATTTTCTCAGTTAATGCTATTTAATTTTGCATGATTGAATATATGGAAGCGACAATGAAAAAAATACTAAAACCGGCTTTATTTGCAGTTTTTGCTTTACCAGCTTTTGCATTTGCCAATACTGATACAAAAACTGTACCTCTAGCGAAAGTTCAAGCAGCTGCGGGTGTTACTCAAGCACAAACTGAAGTTAAAAATGACTCCACAACGGTGATAAGTCCACGCACTGGTATTCGTTATACACTTGGTAATACGGCTGGTCGACCAATTATTCTTCAAACAGCTGCAATAGCACCTGCAACACCAGCTACAGCAAATCGTATTGTTGCATCAAATCCAGCTCTTTCAAGTTCAAGTCAAGAAAAAGCAAAACAAGCTTTATTAGAACAAACTGTATCTAATTAATTTTAGAATTTCGTACTAAAGCCAGTCTTTGACTGGCTTTATTGTTTTTAGGGATCGAGATTTATTTCAAATCATTCAATTTCAATCAACCCTAATGCCTTATTCACTCGATTTTTTTTCTAATTTCTAATAAGCTTAGCCATCATTTTTTTTAATTCGGACAATCAAAAATGGCGGTGGGTGACGTATCAATGCCACAAATGCATGTGGTAAAGGGTGTAAGAATTGGCTCAGCAGAAGCGTATGTACGTTACCCAAATCGACGTGACTTGGTTGTATTTGAATTTGCACAAGGCACTCAAGTTGCAGGTGTATTTACCCAAAATGCTTTTTGCGCAGCGCCAGTACATATTTCAAAACTGCATTTGTCTCAAACAAATCCACGTTACCTTGTAATTAATACAGGCAATGCGAATGCAGGTACTGGTCCTACAGGTTTGAAAAATGCAAAGGACACTTGTGCTGAATTTGCCAAAATTGCTGGTGTAAATGAGAACGAAGTTTTGCCATTCTCAACAGGCGTAATTGGTGAACAATTACCCATGGAGCGTTTGATTGCTGGGTTAAAACCAGCATTTGAGAGTCTTGAAGATGATGTATGGCCTCAGGCAGCATCAGGTATTATGACGACGGATACTTTACCTAAGGGTGCTTCTGAACAATTTGAAATTGACGGGGTTGTTTATACAATGACGGGGATTTCAAAAGGTGCAGGAATGATCCGTCCTAATATGGCAACAATGTTGTCTTTCGTAGCGACAGACGCGCCTATTGCTCGTGAATTGGTTCAAAAACTATTAAAAACCACGGTTGAACAATCATTTAATCGCATCACGATTGATGGTGATACATCTACTAATGACTCTTGTATTTTTGCAGCAACTGGTCAAGCAGGTGGTGCTGAAATTACATCTAAAGAAGATGCTCGTTACTCTGTTGTTTTAGATGTACTTACACGTGTCATGAAGCGCTTGGCTCAGTTAATCGTTCGAGATGGTGAAGGTGCAACCAAATTTATAACTGTTTCAGTTGAAGGTGGTGCAAATACGCAAGAGTGTTGTGATATCGCTTACAGCATTGCACATTCACCTTTGGTAAAAACAGCGTTCTTTGCTTCTGACCCTAACTGGGGGCGTATCTTGGCTGCAATTGGTTATGCTGGGGTCCAAGATTTAAATGTCGACAAAATCCAAGTATGGTTAGATGATGTCCAGATCTGTAAAGATGGTGGTGCAGCGGCAGATTACACAGAAGAGGCTGGTGCTAAAGTGATGAATCAATCAGAAATTACTATTCGCGTTGATTTGGGCCGTGGTTCTGCCAAAGATACGGTTTACACCTGTGATTTGTCATATGATTATGTCAAGATCAACGCAGATTATCGTTCTTAAATAAATTAAGCCTCCCTGTTGAGGCTTTTTATTTATCAAATTTTAATGATTGGTCAAATCCAATCTGTGTGTAATTGCTTATATTTATAAGCGCTATGGATAGAGATGCAAATAATGAATGATGCAACCAATTTAATTGCAAATGATGCGAAAGCAATTGTTCAAGCTCATTTAGACCTGATTGATGAATCTAACAATCAAGATTTAACACCAGAGTTAAAGCAGCAAAAATTTGCTGAAATCCAAGCTGAATTGGAAAAGCGTAATGCGGTATTGGTTGCTCATTATTATTGTGATCCAGTCGTACAGGAGCTTGCGGAGCTGACTGGTGGTTGTGTTTCAGATTCACTTGAAATGGCACGTTTTGGGCGTGACCATGATGCGACAACACTCGTTGTGGCTGGTGTGAAGTTTATGGGTGAAACTTCTAAAATTTTATCACCTAACAAAACCATTTTAATGCCTACTTTAGAGGCAACTTGTTCACTCGATCTAGGTTGTCCTGTAGATGAGTTTAGCAAGTTCTGTGATGCTCATCCTAATCATACTGTTGTGGTTTATGCAAATACCTCAGCTGCGGTAAAAGCACGTGCAGATTGGGTGGTAACATCCAGTTGTGCTGTCGAAATTATTGAGCATTTAGATAGTTTAGGTGAAAAAATTATTTGGGCACCTGATCAGCATTTAGGACGTTACATTCAAAAGAAAACTGGAGCGGATATGTTGCTCTGGGATGGTTCTTGTATCGTACATGAAGAATTTAGAGCACGTGGCATCGCTCAGATGAAAGCCATCTATCCTGATGCTGCAGTTTTAGTCCATCCTGAATCTCCAGAATCGGTGATTGATGTTGCTGATGCAGTAGGAAGTACTTCGCAATTGATTAAGGCTGCAAAAGAACTACCGCATGAAACAATGATTGTTGCGACCGATCGCGGTATTTTTTATAAGATGCAGCAAATGGTGCCGAATAAGACTTTGATTGAGGCTCCTACGGCAGGTGAGGGAGCGACTTGTCGTTCTTGTGCACATTGTCCATGGATGGCAATGAATGAATTGGATGGCATTTTGCATGTTTTACGACATGGTGATCAGGAAGTGTATGTTGATCCCGCTTTAGCAGAGCGCGCTAAATTACCATTAGATCGAATGTTAAACTTTAGTGCGTCATTAAAGCGTTAATATTAGTCAAAATGCTTGATAAATATACATTTGAAGTGTTTTTTTGAATTTTTTTGAAGATAGGTGTTGACGTTATCCAGCGTCACGCCTAGAATGCACACCGTACCGAACGATACATCAAACGATAAGTTGAACGGTACAAAAGCTGAGATGAATCGGAGTATAGCACAGCCTGGTAGTGCACCTGGTTTGGGACCAGGGGGTCGTAGGTTCGAATCCTACTGCTCCGACCAATTCTTCAAGGCAAAGGTTTTCCAATGATCTCGCAATCATGGGTAATGCGCCTGTAGCTCAGTTGGATAGAGCATCCGCCTTCTAAGCGGATGGTCACAGGTTCGAATCCTGTCAGGCGCGCCATTGGTCGCTTGATTTTATAGAACCAAATTTTGTGATGGTGGATGTAGCTCAGTTGGTAGAGCCCCGGATTGTGATTCCGGTTGTCGCGGGTTCGAATCCCGTCATTCACCCCAACACAAACCGATGTAATCGGAGTATAGCACAGCCTGGTAGTGCACCTGGTTTGGGACCAGGGGGTCGTAGGTTCGAATCCTACTGCTCCGACCATTTATTTCATTATAAATGGTCAGATAAAAGATACCGCGTTAAGCGGTTTTTTTATGTCTGATTTTTGCTGTTAAAAAAAGATCCTATCAGGATCTTTTTTTGTTGAGTGTTTAAGGCACGATAATAACAGCAACGCGTCTATTTTCTGCATGGGCAGCGTCAGTATTTGCAGTATTAATAGGTTGGGTTGAACCGCGACCAATGGTTTGGATATGAGCTGGGTTAAAACCCTCCTCAATAAAAATAGTGCTTACGCTTCGGGCACGGCTTTCAGAAAGTTTAAAATTATAATCTGGATTGCCAATAAGATCGGTATGACCGACGATACGGACTTTCTTTAAATTGTACTTTTGTAGTTGTGCTGCGAGATGTTGAATCTGTTCACGATTTTTTTTAGAGATTTCAGCCTGATCGAAATCGAAAAGAAGTCGTTCGGGTAGTCCCAAACTCCAACCTTCCTCTGTGAGTACGAAACCTTGTTGTTTTAACATTTTTACTTGTTTATAGCTTAAAGATCCCATACCCAAGCATGCACTTAATCCTATACAAAGAATGCTCATGATAAAAAGTTTGAAACTACGATTGAGCATAGGTATTAATCCTCAGTAAAAACTCTATTGTTGAAATATGTGCCAATGATGTTTTAGATTCTTCGCTTTGTACATCGCTTGGTCTGCTTGAGAAATTAAGTCCTCTGGGTTATGAGCTTCTTTAGCCAAAGCAATACCAAGACTAAAACTAAAATGAATTGATTGTCCGTCATATTTTAAGGGTTCATCAGAACATTTTATAAGATTTTCGGCGATCGAAATTAAGTGATCCACCTGACTGACAGGACTTAGGATAATTGCAAATTCATCACCGCTTAATCTTGCGACAAAATCATTTTGACGAGTGTTTTGTTTTAATCGTTTAGCCATCTCTTTCAACACTTCATCCCCTACTAAATGACCATATTGATCGTTAATAGACTTAAATTTATTGTTATCTATAAAAATCAAAACAGTATTTTCACGTTTATCAGGCTGATCGAAAAGGCTACACAAAACTTTATAAAAGTAATGTCGGTTTGGTAATTGTGTTAATTCATCATGTTGTACTTGATAATTAAGCTGAGTATTTTCAGACTGTAACTGATTGTGCCAAGATTGAATTTCTTCTAATAGTTGATTAAATACTGAGTTTAGATGATGAAATTCTTGAATATCATTTTTTGGAAAGCGGAGATTATATGCTTTTTGTTGACTCACTAATTGTGCTGTATGAATAATTGGTGATATAGAATTCATAATATGACGATAGGTTGCATTAACCGACCACCATAAGGCGAAAATCATAAAAAGCATACCTAAAATCAAGGCTAAGCAAATCTTGATAATGAATAAAATGATATCTTGAGAACTGCCGAATAGATGAAGCTCACCGACCAATTGTCCATTGTGGGTAACTTCAATTTGAATCGGCTTAGAAAAAAATAATCCATCAAACCAAGTTTGAAGTTCTGAATGGCGATCTATCAGTTTGCTGCTTTCAGTGATTTTAACTTTATTGCTATCCAATACTTGGATAAGGCGAATTGAGTGTTGTTGTGTGTACTCGTGTAAAATATTGTCTAAAGTGTATTTATCTTGGAAAACAAGAGCAGGTTGAATGCGTTCCGCAATTGTGCGACTCACTAAGGTTAAGTTTTGATTGGCGTATGATTTCACCGTAAAAATTGAAATCGTTGCAAAAATTAAAGTGCAGATCAAAAAAGTAATCGCAAAAATTAAAAATTGTGATCTTCTAAATAGTGATTGGAGTGAAGTTAATCCAAAAAATTTATCAATCATCTGAATTACTCCATGTTCTGTGCAAGAAGTAATACACGAGGATCAACGTGGATTTTGGTTTTTGCAAGACTGTCTAAATTGACTTTAAATTTTGTAATACCTGCTTTATTGCTATAGAGACAGAAAACACTTCCAACCTCGCAATCTTCATTATTTGTTGAAAATGAGAGAATTGATTTCTTTAGTGATTCTCCGATGAGCTTTTGTTCGACTGTTGGAGAAGATTTAGAGAAAAATATAACATCACAATTGGTCTTGTTTAATTCGTAATCATGAATATTTTGTGCTTTGATCTTTGAATTTTGCTTTAGAATTATTTGATTAAACTCTGCTAATGCCACAGTGTTATCAATTAGACATAAATCTGGTTGTGGAGATGAAATTTTGGCATAGCTCAAAATAGATAGAGTCATTTGATAAATGTTCTGGTTGGAATTGGCATGGCTAAAGCTGCACATCAAAAGCAGTAGGGAGATCAATACGGCTTTTTTGATTTTAAATATAGCCATTTAGTAACATAGTTCTAGTCAGTTAAATAATAGAGACTATTCTAATCTAATTTTAATAAAGTTAAAGTGTTCGATTTTTTATCGATATCATACTGAATGATGTGAATTTGATTATTAAATACCCACTCAATACTCATAATTTAAAAAAATACTAAAATATTTAAAAAAGAGGTTGCATTGGGAGAGGAATGCTGTAGAATGCACATCCATCGGCGGTGATGTTGATTAAAACTTGTTGAAAAACAAGGAT
>NZ_JBWYIL010000015.1:0-58266 GCF_056779755.1 Acinetobacter sp. 24-47-66 | reverse complement strand
TGGTTGTGCGGTAGATTTTGTGTGCAGGCTTCTTCATTTGAAAATTATATGGCTGAAGAAGCCCTTAAGAATAGCTTTGTGCAACAAAGCCTATTGAATCTATTATTGTAATTGATGGTTTTTCAGGTGAATTTTCTGGAGATGATGTGATACCTTTAGTAACTAAATCCATCTTTAACATCGCTTTGCAAAATCAAGAAAATTTAAGGAAAATTTTTGAAAGTCTTAAGTCTTTAGAATGGTTACCTAAAAAAGATACTCATTTTGATGTTGGTCAATTTAACATTCATGCTGTTAACAATGAGTATATTTTACCAGGTATTCAAATATTAAACAGAAATGCTAAAAAATATGTTGAAAATGTAAAGCTGTTTTTTAAGAACTATTAAAAAAACCCGCTCTAGAGCGGGTTTTTGATTCCAAAATTAATCAGTCTTAACCAATCAATTTCTTCATCAATTCATTCACTTGCGCAGGGTTAGCTTTACCTTTCGCGGCTTTCATCACTTGACCAACAAGACCGTTAAAGGCTTTCTCTTTACCAGATTTATACTCTTCAACCATCTTCTCATTAGCAGCAAGCACGTCCTTAATAATCGCTTCAATTGCGCCTGTATCAGTTTCCTGTTTCAAGCCTTTTTCAGCAATAATCTCGTCCGCAGTTTTGCCTTCTTCCCACATAAAGCCGAACACTTGTTTCGCAATCTTACCGTTAATCGTGTTGTCCACAATACGTGCAATCATGCCACCCAATTTCTCAGCAGATACAGGAGAATCAGCCAATTCTAAGCCTGCTTTGTTCAGCGCCCCTGAGAATTCACCCATCACCCAGTTTGCAGCAATCTTACCTTGTGCAGCACCGCCCGCAGCCTTAACAACTTCTTCATAAAACTCTGACATTTCACGAGTCAATGTCAGAACGTGAGCATCGTACTCAGTCACACCAAAGTCCGCTACAAAACGCGCACGACGTGCAGCAGGAAGCTCAGGCATAGTCGCTTTAATCGCTTCGATTTGCTCATCTGCAATGATCACAGGCAACAAGTCTGGATCTGGGAAGTAGCGGTAATCGTTCGCTTCTTCTTTCGAACGCATAGAACGCGTTTCCATCTTCACAGGGTCGAACAAACGTGTTTCTTGGTCGATGGTGCCATCCCATTCCAAGATTTCCATTTGACGTTCAATTTCAACATTGATCGCTTGTTCAATGAAACGGAATGAGTTGAGGTTTTTAAGCTCACAACGTGTACCAAACGGCTGACCCGGACGACGTAAAGACACGTTACAGTCGGCACGGAATGAACCTTCCGCCATGTTACCATCAGAAATACCTAACCAACGCACAAGTGTGTGAATCGCTTTAATGTAAGCAACTGCTTCTTCAACCGAACGCATATCGGGTTCAGATACAATCTCAAGAAGTGGTGTCCCTGCACGGTTTAAGTCGATGCCTGACATCCCTTCAAATTGGTCATGGATCGATTTACCTGCATCTTCCTCAAGGTGCGCACGTGTCACGCCAATGCGTTTTACTGTGCCATCTTCAAGTTGGATGTCGATATGACCCAAGCCCACAATCGGGTTGTCCATTTGGCTGATTTGGTAGCCTTTTGGAGAGTCAGGGTAGAAATAGTTTTTACGTGCAAATACAGACGCTTGGTCGATATACGCATCAATACCCAAACCAAAGCGAATGGCAAGATCAACCACTTCTTTGTTCAATACAGGCAGTACGCCCGGCATTGCCAAATCAACAAGGCTCGCTTGTGTATTTGGGTCTTGACCAAATTCAGTTGAAGAACCTGAGAAGATTTTAGATTTAGTCGCAAGTTGAGTGTGAATCTCAATACCAATAACGACTTCCCAACCATCAATCAAATTTGACTTAGGTTTTGCATTATTCTTCGCCATTATGCATTCTCCTCAGCAATTACAGCGCGTTTGGTGTGCCAATCAGTTGCTTGTTGGTATTGGTGCACCACAGACAACAATTGAGATTCTGACCAGTAGTTACCAATCAACTGTAAGCCAACAGGTAAATTATTTTGATCAAAACCAACAGGCGCGTTAATCGCAGGAAGACCTGCAAGGTTGACCGCGATGGTATAGATATCGCCCAAGTACATTTCAACTGGAGAAAGGTTTGCACCAATCTTATAGGCCGTTGTTGGTGCAGATGGCGCAGCAATCACGTCAACAGACTCGAATGCTTTTAAGAAATCTTGTTGGATTAAACGACGTACTTTTTGTGCTTTGACATAGTAGGCATCGTAATAACCTGCAGACAGCGCATAAGTACCAATCAAGATACGGCGTTGAACTTCAGCACCAAAACCTTCAGAACGAGAACGTTTGTACAAGTCCATGATGTCTTTTGGATCTTCACAGCGGTAGCCATAACGTACGCCGTCAAAACGTGACAAGTTAGACGATGCTTCAGCAGGGGCAATCAGGTAATAGGTTGGAACATATGCCTCAGTCATGTTGAGGTCAATTTCAACAAGCGTTGCGCCCATCTCTTCCAATTTTTTTAGAGATTCTTCAACACGAGCTTTAACGTCAGCAGCTAAACCTTCAACATTAAAGTACTGTTTTGGAATACCAATACGTAAACCTTTTACCGATGTGCCATTGAGGTTAGCCACGTAGTCATCAGCATCTTTTTGTACAGATGTTGAATCTTTTGCGTCATGACCTGCCATCACGTTCATAAGGTAAGCACAGTCTTCTGCTGAACGCGCCATTGGACCGCCTTGGTCAAGTGATGATGCATAGGCAATCATACCGAAACGTGATACACGACCATAGGTTGGTTTTAAGCCTGTAAGGCCACAGAACGATGCAGGTTGACGAATTGAACCACCTGTATCTGTACCAGTCGCAAACGGTGCAAGGTCAGCTGCAACTGCCGCAGCAGAACCGCCTGAAGAACCACCCGGAACACGGTCAAGCGCCCAAGGGTTCGCCGTTGCACCAAAGTAAGATGACTCTGATGTAGAGCCCATGGCAAATTCGTCCATGTTCACTTTACCTAAAGTCAATAGACCCGCAGCTTTACCTTTCGCTACAACGGTTGCGTCGTACGGAGAGATAAAGTTGTCTAGCATTTTAGAACCAGCCGTGGTTTTAATGCCTTGCGTACAGAAAATATCTTTATGTGCAATAGGTAAACCAGTCAAAGTGGTCGCTGTACCTGCTTTGATCGCTGCATCAGCTGCATCAGCTTGAGCCAATGCTTGTTCAGCAGTCACAGTGACATAAGATTTGACTTGCGCATCAATTTTTTCAATACGGTTTAAATAATGTTGCGTCAATTCACGTGAAGAGAATTTAGCGTTTGCTAAACCATCGATAAGTTCACGAACCGATAAGCGATGTAAATCTGTCATGAGAAAAATTCTTAACTAAAATTTAAATAGGGCAAAACTGAACAATTATTCAATTACACGTGGAACAAGATACAAACCGTCTTGCACAGCTGGTGCAACGGCTTGATAGTCATCACGATGGTTTTGTTCAGACACAGCGTCTTCACGTAATGGCTGCGGATGGTCAAATGGGCTCTTTAATGGCTCAACACCTTCGGTATCAATGCCTTTCAAGGTTTCCATCATTCCTAAAATTTTATTCAAACTTTGAGCATATTCAGCAGATTGAGTGTCATCCAAAGACAAGCGTGCTAAGTGTGCAATGCTTGAAACGGTTTGTGCATTTAAATCTGCAGATTGCTGAGCATCTGATGCTGACATGCTGTCTCACCTAATCAGTAATAAAAATATTCAAAATATCATGCGTTATAATAAGCGATTGACTTGTCCAAAGCATCACATTTAGTTAAAGTTGCCATCTTACGTCTATATAACGTTGAACTGAGAACGACCCGTGATTCTAAAACGACTAATTGGCTTGTTTTCGCCAGATCTAGCCATAGATTTAGGCACCGCTAATACACTAATTTATGCGCCAGGACGGGGCATTATATTAAATGAACCGACTGTTGTGGCAATTCGTCACAGTGGTTCACAAAAAATAGTTGCCGCTGTTGGCTTGGATGCTAAGCAAATGCTTGGTCGTACCCCTGCGAATATTTCTGCAATTCGTCCAATGAAAGATGGCGTGATTGCGGATTTCGAAGTCACTGAGACCATGTTAAACCAATTTATTGGTAAAGTGCATGAAAAGCGTCTTTTCCCACCAGCACCACGTGTTGTGGTGTGTGTGCCATGTAAATCAACTTTGGTTGAACGTCGTGCGATTCGTGAGGCTGTATTCAATGCAGGCGCACGTGATGTACGTTTAATCGAAGAGCCAATGGCAGCAGCGATTGGTGCAGGCATGCCAGTTGAGCAAGCATGTGGTTCGATGGTCGTAGACGTAGGTGGTGGTACAACTGAAATTGCAATCATTTCATTGCAAGGTTGTGTCTATGCAGATTCATTGCGCATTGGTGGTGATGTTTTTGACGAACAAATTATTCATTATGTTCGTAAAGCACACGGTTGCGTCATTGGTGAAACAACGGCTGAAACCATTAAGAAAGAAGTGGGTATGGCGCTTCCTGATGAAGATGGCAAAGTGTTAGAAATCGAAGTTCGCGGTCGTAACTTGGCGGAAGGTGTTCCGCGCGCAATTACGGTGACTTCTGATGAAATTACTCAAGCAATCACTGATCCATTGCAAAGCATTGTGTCTGCAGTGAAATCTGCGCTTGAACAAACACCTCCTGAGTTGTCATCAGATATCGCGGAGCGCGGTATTGTATTGACTGGTGGTGGTGCGTTATTACGTAACTTAGACAAGTTATTATCGCAAGAAACAGGTTTGCCAGTAGTAGTTGCTGAAGATCCGCTTTCTTGTGTAACACGTGGTGGTGGCAAAGTCTTAGAACTCTTTGACAACCCGAACCATGACATGCTGTTTGTTGGTTAATTTTCTGTAATTTAATTTAAGGACGAGGCGGTGCAACCGAATCTGTTTTCAAGACAACCGCCATCTTTTCGCTCTTTCATCATTGCAGTCATCGTGTGTTTGTTCGTGTTAATGTTTAATTGGCGCGCTCCACACTTGATTCAACCAGCAAGAGATGTCTTGTACGCGGCATATAATCCCATTTATGCCATTGCAAGCTATCCCGTTTTATCGAAAGAATGGCTCAGTCAACAAACCAAGTCTGAAGCGCAACTGCGTCGTGAGAATACTGCGATGCAGGCAGAGCTGCTTCAGGCTCAGGTTCGCCTTCAAAAACTCTCAGAACTCTCCGCTGAAAATACGCGCTTACGTGGATTATTGGATACGCCTTTGATCATTGACGGTCGTATGGAAATCTCTGAGGTGATTGGCACAGATGCTGATCCGTTACGTCATATCATTATCATTAACCGAGGTGCTGCGAGCCAACTGCGGGTCGGGCAAACGGTGTTGGATGATAACGGTATCATGGGGCAGATCATCAATGTTTATCCGCACAGTAGCCGTGTCATGTTATTGTCTGATAAAGAACACTCCCTATCTGTACGTTTTGAAAACTCTGGAATGCGTGCCATTGTGTCAGGCACTGGTGATTTAGGTCGTCTGAAAATGGAATATGTACCGACCAGCGCTAACGTCAAAGTTGGGGACAAGGTCTATAGTTCAGGTTTAGGACAACATTTTCCTGCGGGTTATTTGGTCGGAACAGTGTCCAAAGTTAAGCGTGAAAATACCGGTGAGTTTGCGCAGATAGACGTGAAACCTGCAGCTCAGTTGGCAGGTGGACACCATGTGGTGGTACTGTTCTCAGACTCATTAGCTATGGAGCAACCTCATGCTCAGCGCTAAAAAAATATCATCAGTTAAAACACGTGATCCTCTATGGATCATCGTGCTTTCAATCATTATTGGTTCGGTGTTGGTGGTGTATCCTCTGTCTTATACATTGGCAGGATGGCGACCGCTGATCATGTTGATGATTACGGTGTATTGGATCTTGCTTCAACCGACATGGTGTGGCGTTTGGTTTGCTTTTGCAGTCGGATTATTTACCGATTTACTGCTTGATGCACCCCTTGGATTACATGCCTTAAGCTTCGTTTTACTAACATTTACCATCCGTTGGTTTGTGCGTGAACGCCGTTTAATGACGTTTGGAAATACTTGGGCAATCGCTAGTGTTGCTATATTGGCACATCTGATTTATGTCCTGTTTGCACAAATTATTTCCGATATGCAATTTTCGATTACTCGTCATTGGCAGCCACTAATGAGCAGTATTTTAACTTGGCCCATCTTGTATTATTTGCTTAGAAAATGGCGAATTTAATCCTGGCGTCGAGCTCGCCTCGGCGTAAAGAACTGCTTGCACAGCTTGGACTTAAATTTGATATTTTTAGTCCAGAAATCGATGAGTCTGTACATGATGGTGAGCAAGCACATGATTATGTTCGACGTTTGGCAGAACAAAAAGCTCAGGTTGTTTTAGCACAATTTCCAGATGCGGTGGTCATTGCCGCAGATACAAGCCTCAGTTTAGATGGGCAAATTATTGGCAAACCTGACTCGAAGCAACATGCGTTTGAAATTTGGCAATCCTTGTCAGGGCGTCAGCATGAAGTTCTCAGTGGCCTTTGTGTGGCTTCACAACATAAAACAATAAGTACGGTAGTGAGCACAAAGGTTGATTTTCAATCACTCAGTCATCATGATATGGAAGAATATTGGTCAACTGGGGAACCTGTAGGAAAAGCAGGGGCTTACGCAATACAAGGAATCGCCGCAAAGTTCGTTCCTCGTATTGAAGGTAGCTACACAAATGTGGTGGGTTTGCCTTTACATGAAACATCACAGTTACTGAATCAAATATTGAAAAATGGTTAAGGCACTAAATTAACCTTTTAAAAAATTTTTATAATGTTTTGAGTGTTTTTTATGTCTGACGAGTTGTTGATTAACGTCACCCCAATGGAGTGTCGGGTGGCGTTAGTTGAAAATGGGACGGTCAACGAACTATTTGTTGAACGCAACGCTAAACGTGGTTTAGTCGGGAATATTTATAAAGCCAAAGTTGTACGTGTATTGCCTGGTATGCAAGCGGCATTTGTAGACATTGGCTTATCTCGTACTGCTTTTTTACATATCAATGACATGATTTGGCCTCGTAATCAACCGACGCCAAATGTCTTTGATCTTCTGCAACCAGGTCAGATTCTGACAGTGCAGGTCATGAAAGATATGTTAGGCACGAAAGGTGCGCGTTTAAGTACTGATCTTTCCATTCCTTCTCGCTATTTGGTGATGATGCCTTATGGACATCATACTGGCGTGTCTCAGCGAATCGAATCAGAAGAAGAGCGTGATCGTTTACGTTCGATCATTGAGCGTATTCAAGCTGAACATAAGTTACCCGGTTCTGTCATTGTACGAACTGCAGCAGAGGGGATCGAAGAGGCCGCTATTGCGCAAGATATGGCGTATTTGGCAAAACTTTGGGAATTTATTCAGCGCAAACAAAAAAGTGTCGTGGTGCCATCACTTATCTTTGAAGAGCTACCACTTCCTCAACGTATCATCCGTGATCTGGCAAATGAAGATACGGTAAAAATTCAAGTCGATTCAAGAGAAGTGTTTGGCAAGCTACAAGAGTTCGTGGCTGAGTTTGTACCAAATATGGTTGATCGTCTGAAACATTATCCTGGTGAGTGTCCGATATTCGACTTATACAATGTTGAAACAGATATTCAAAAAGCATTGCAAACACGTGTTGCTTTAAAGTCTGGTGGTTATCTCATGATTGATCAGACGGAGGCCATGACCACTATTGACGTCAATACAGGCTCATATGTAGGTGGACGCTCTCTTGAGGACACCGTCTTTAAGACCAACATGGAAGCTACACAAGTCATTGTGCGTCAACTCAGACTGCGCAACTTAGGTGGAATTATCATTATTGACTTTATTGATATGCAAGAGGCCTCACACCGTGATGAAGTGCTTAAGCAATTTGAAAAAGTCTTAGAACGTGACCATGCAAAAACTAAAATCACTCAAGTGTCTGAGCTTGGCTTGGTAGAAATGACGCGTAAACGGACGCGTGAATCACTTGAACATTTGTTATGTGAGTCTTGTCCAACGTGTCAGGGACGTGGTTATGTGAAAAGTGCCGAGACTGTTTGTTACGAAATCTTTCGAGAGATATTAAGATATGCTCGAGATTTTGAGTCTCAGACTGACTTTACTGTCGTTGCGCATCCATCGGTTGTGGATCGATTATTAACCGTAGAAGCTGCGGCCGTCTCTGATTTAGAGCATTTTGTGAAACGTGTCATTAAGTTCCAAGTCGAAAATTTATACACGCAAGAGCAATACGATATCATTTTGAATTGAAATTGTAACAGAATATCGTTAAACACTTGTTACAACTGAGATTTTACATTCGATCCCGATTTCTCAATACTTAAGAAATCAAATCGAATAGCCAAAGACAGCGATGTTGTCTTAGCAAAGTGAGGTCAAAGTGGGTATGAATTTAACGGAACAATTAGCGGGTAGCCATCGTCAAATTGTGGATTCAAACAAAAGCGCTTGCTTGATGCTCAACGATCAAGGTCAAGAAGTTCGAGTTACACAAGCGATGGTCGTTTCGCTCTGTCAGCAATTAATCAAGCAGTGTCGTAATATTAAAAATTAAGGGGCCTTTTTAAAGCCCCTTAATTTTTTTGTGAATATCGAAATATACAGCCTTAAGCTGGTTTTTCATTTGCAACTTCTATATCCGTTACTACTTGTTTCTTCACTGCACTACGCTTAGTGGTCTTTTTCATAATCTGCGGTTTTTCATCTTCAGGTAAACCCACAATTTTTTCAAATCGTTGAATCTCATCTTCTAAATGGGTCAATAAATTTTGCATCTTAGGCAAAGCATTTCGACATGCGGTTAAACCGACTTCTAATTTATCCATATAACTGGTCATTGTAATATTCAATGCTTGACCATCAAGTACGATAGAAGCAGGGTAGAGTGCGTCCAAACGTGCACCATTCCAATATAGCGGCTCTTTAGGCCCTGGTACGTTAGAAATAACGAGGTTAAATGCCTGACGTTTAGGTGCTAAACCAGAGATGATATTTAAACCTGCAGGACCATATACGAAGGCACTATAGTTGAGAATCTGATCTGAAGTCATGCGTTTGAATTTTTGTTTCGCATTCATTACGCTACGACGAATAAGATCGAGTCGTTCTAATGGATCGGCTTTATGTGTCGCTAAGTTGGCCAGAATCATCGTTATACGATTTGACATATCTGAATCATCAGTACGAACGGAGACAGGAACCATAGCGATTAATGGTTTCTCAGGTAAAGCACTTTGACTGATTAAGTATTCACGCAAAGCACCAGAGCAAATCGCGAGAACAATATCGTTAATGGTCACACCCAGTGATTTTGAAATATGGTTGAGGCGCTTAAACTCATATGACTGAGCAGCGAAACGACGCGATGAGCTGACTTTTTGATTCAGAATACTACTTGGGGCTTGGAAACTAGATACATAGTCCGGATTACGTCCCATATCCTTAAAGACAGTTTCAGACAGCACTTTGAATACACCCGGTGTAGACTGCACTTGACCTTTCAAATTAGACAATATTTGTTTTGCACGGCTTACTTTAGGTGTTTTAAGTCGCTTAGCACGCGGACCTTCGAGACACCATGGCGGAACGATACTTCTTGCATTTGGATCATGAGAGAGTGATTTTTCAATTAAACGCATGCCTGCAATACCATCGACCATCCCATGATGTATTTTGAAATACATGGCGAAACGATTGCCTTCAATGCCCTCAATGATATGACACATCCATAATGGCTTAGCTCGATCAATTAATGAACTGTGCTCTTGGGAAATGTAGGTGAGTAGCTCACGAATACGACCAGGATGTGGTAGAGCAATATGTCTGAAGTGATGATCAAGATCGAATTCAGTGTCTGTGTCCCAAAACAGTCCGTTTAATTTATTATTAAACGGTGGAATTGGAATAGATTTTGAGTTGCGAATATCTGCCACTAAATCTTGAATAAAGGTTGGTGGCGCATCTTCTGGAATTTCAAATAAAAATAATCCGCCAACATGCATGGGCTGTTGTCTTTTTTCCAAAGATAAGAAAATAAAATCAAGCGGGTGTAATGGGCGCATAGTCTAGGTTTGCCTCACTGCAAATTTCTAAAATTGTTTTTTAGAATTATCAATCCAAGAGATCAGTATAGACGTATTTGTT
This sequence comes from Acinetobacter sp. 24-47-66, assembly GCF_056779755.1. Classification (NCBI taxonomy): domain Bacteria; kingdom Pseudomonadati; phylum Pseudomonadota; class Gammaproteobacteria; order Moraxellales; family Moraxellaceae; genus Acinetobacter; species Acinetobacter sp. 24-47-66. The sequence continues at coordinate 48,015 of NZ_JBWYIL010000015.1, read as the reverse complement.
GAAGGGGGCATAAATTTTTTTAATGAATGGTCAGTACAAAAAAGCCACTTTAAATCAGTGGCTTAAAACTTTGTGAGACAGTTTTTACTTTTTTAAATTACCTGAATGTAAACCACATTCTTTATGCGTTGCTTCTTCCCACCACCAACGACCTTCACGCTCGTGCTGATTTGGAAGTACTGGACGCGTGCATGGTTCACATCCAATTGAAATAAAACCTTTTTCATGCAATGGATTATATGGAATTTCCATCATGCGAATATAATTCCAAACGTCAGCACTCGTCCAATTCGCCAAAGGGTTGTATTTAATGAGTTGTTTACCTTCACCTGAAAAACCTAGATCAGCTTGAATCACTGGAATTTCAGTACGTGTACCCGGACTTTGATCTTTACGTTGACCCGTGATCCAACCATCAAGTGTTGCTAACTTTTTACGAAGAGGTTGAACCTTACGGATACCACAACACTCTTTGTGATCATCTTGATAAAAGCTAAACAGTCCTTTTTCGTTGACCAGATTCTGAACAGCTTCAGCTTCCGGGAAACATATTTCAATGTTGATATTATAGTGCTTACGAACAGTCTCAATAAATTGATAAGTTTCTGAATGCAAGCGACCTGTATCTAGACTAAACACGCGAAAAGGTTTACCTAAATTTGCAGCCATATCAATCAATACAACATCTTCAGCACCTGAAAATGAAATGGCAATTTCACCTGTTTGATTTAAAGCTAAGGCTATAATTTCCGAAGGGGATTTATCTTCATACTCTGATGCAAGTGCATCAATTAAATCTATGCTTGGAATGGTAGTCATGAGAATCCTGGCGATATAGGCTTGGAAACAACAAGTCCTATATTAAAATATTTGATGTATATTTTAGTTGAATTCAGAGATTTATCTTATGAAATAAAAATAAATACTTATGAATAAAATAGATTTAAAAAATTACATCGATATTCAACAATCTTCGGCTATGATATTGCAAATTTTATTAATGCTGAGGGCAGTATCATGGAAATCGTTTGTCTAGATCTTGAAGGCGTTTTGGTTCCTGAAATTTGGATTAATTTTGCAAAAAAAACAGGAATTAAAGAGCTTGAAGCAACAACTCGAGATATTCCAGACTACGATGTGCTCATGACTCAGCGTTTAAATATTCTTAAACAGCATGGTTTAGGTTTAAATGACATTCAAGCTGTTATTGCAGATATGGGACCGTTTGAAGGTGCTAAGGAGTTTGTCGAGTGGGTACGTACTCATTTCCAACTCATCATTTTATCAGACACATTCTATGAATTTGCTCATCCATTGATGAAGCAGTTAGGTTGGCCTACGATTTTCTGTCACAAATTAGAAACTGACGAAAATGGTATGATTACAAATTATAAACTACGTCAACCTGATCAAAAACGTAAAGCAGTGCAAGCTTTACACGGTTTAAATTTCCGTGTAATTGCTGCAGGCGACTCGTATAACGATACTACGATGCTCGGTGAAGCAGATCAAGGTTTCTTATTTGATGCGCCGGATAATGTAATTGCAGAATTCCCACAATTTCCTGCGATTAATGGTTATGCTGCATTGAAAGAAGCGATCCGCAATGCTTCTGTACGTGATATTCCAGCCTAAGTTATTACTTTGAAAAAAGGACGCTTTAGCGTCCTTTTTTTATAACAATTGTTAGAATCGATACCCGATTTTCATGCCATAACCTAATGCATAATTGTTGCTGAATTCTCCAACATTTATTCCACCCGTTTGAGCAGTTGCATCGCCTAACCAGAAATATTTAACACCAGCTTGAATAAAGCTTTGCTGTGATGGGTTGAATTGACCACCTAAGCCTACACTCCAATAACCTTCAGTTGGACCTAAAGTGGTTACAGGGTTTCCAGCTCCAGAGTCATAGCCTACAGTTGTGGTTGCTGCCCATTGATCATTAAATTTATGTGCAACACCTAAGGTTGCAGAGTACTGATCATCGGAATACGAAATGAGGTCCTGTCCAACTAATCCAAGTAATTTAGGTGTAACCGTAAATTGATCCCAATGAACCCAACGCAGGTTAGCAAACGCCAAAGTGTTTGTTGCAATTCCAGACTGTAAATCAATATTTACAGATTGTGGAGTAACTGCTTCAGTTACTTCAGAGATCTTATCTAATCTATTAAACTCAGGCATTTTTAATGCATCTGCGTAAAGTGGAAGGAGCGAGGTTTCATTCGACTGAGCTTTGTGTTTAATCTCAGAGCGATAAGTGATAGATGCTTTTAATGCAGTTTTTGGAATTTGGTATGCAGTACCTGCAATCCAGCCATAAGCTTCTTTTTGGTCTACATGGATGTTATAGCCATTTAAGACTTGGTATGCACTACCTTTTAAATTGATATCAGCTTCAACTGTTTGCCATACTGGACCAGCGTAAAAATTCCAATTTTCAGTGGGTTGATAGCCAATAAGTGCAGTTAAATTTTGTGTTTTAACTTCAACTGATGTACCACTTAAACTATTCCCAAATGATTGATTTTTAGCATCGTATAATGCATCTGCACCAAAAGGCTGATCGTAAATTAATCCTAAAGAAACTTGGTCAGTAATCTGTAGTTTAAGAGCAGTGTTTACAAAATAATAATCACTGCCCATATCGGTAATTTTTTCGCCTGTTAAATCCTGACCAGTGATTTTATTAATCACGGTGGAAGAACCTTTAACGGTGGGATCTAAAACAGAAATACCAGCTTCTGCATAATTACCTGATTGGAGAAATGCTGAAATTGACTGACCTGAACGATCTAATCCTGCGGCGTAAATTGAAGTTAATGGGAGCGTAGATAATAAGACAGAGTATGAAAGTACTTTAAATTTCATGATGTTCATCCATGAATGCCATATGGCGAAAAAAATTGCATGAAAAATAACATAAATAAAAAAAGAGTAAATACTCGGAAATGTTTGAAATATAATCAAATTTATGTAGCTTCAATATCAAGTTATGAGATTAAATAATTATGTCCATGTTTTTAAAAAATATTATTGAGCAAAAAAGGAATTGTAGTTTGAGTCGTTTTCTTATTTTAAATGATGATATAACAGGCAATTAATTTATACTTGTATAAAAATAAAAAAAGACCACAATCATGTGGTCTTTTTTTATTGATGAATGATTAGAATTTATAGCCGATTTTAAGACCATAAGCTAAAGCGTCATTGTCTTCAAACTTTCCTGCTGCGCTATGTGCACCTGTCTGAGCATCAGCATCACCTAACCAGAAGTATTTAACACCACCTGCAATAAACGTAGCTGGAGTAGGGCTATATTGAAGACCTAAACCTACGTTCCAATAACCTTCTGTTGGTCCAAGTGTCGTTACAGGATTGCCTGCACCTGAGTCCCATCCAACTGAAACATTACCAGCCCATTGCTCGTTAAATTTACGACCTACACCTGTTGTTACAGACCATTGATCTTTAGAATAATCAACTAGGTTAAATCCATTAGGTTTGCCTAAAGATGGTAATAGTCCACCAGCAAGCTCTGATAATTGACCAAATTTATGAGGGCGTATAGAGAAACTTGACCAGTCTACCCAACGTATGTTTGCAAATGCTACGGTGTTAGCCATAATGCCAGATTGTAAATCTAAATTTACAGATTGTGGTGTAGTGATTTTAGTTTCACCAGATGAATTAAGACCTGCCAAAGCTGAACCTGGTAATGCTCCAGAAGCCACTAGTAAAGAACCTAGAGGCGCAATGAGAGGAATACTTTCATTAACATTGACTTTATGATCAATTTCGGAACGATAAGTAATCGATGCTTTAAGCGCAATCTCAGGAATTTGATATGCTGCGCCAGCTAACCATCCAAAGGCATTGTCTTCAGGAATATCAGCATCATAACCATTAAATAAGCTATATGCTGAACCACGAAGTTTTACGTTACCTTTAACTGTTTGATAGACTGCACCACCATAAAAGTTAAAATTTTCTGTAGGTTGGTAGCCTAAAATCAGTGATAAGTTTTGAGTATCAACTTCGACAGATGTGTTTCCAGTTATTTGAGTTCCTAAACCGATTGCAACTGGTAATCCAGTAGACGGATCTGTGATTACAGGTATACCGTTAAAGCTTCCTGTTGGATTAGCAGTCACTACTGGTAATCCATTTGTCAAAGCAGTTCCAGGTAATACACCATCGGCTGGGCTAGCGACAAAATTATTTGTTCCTGTGTATTCAGCATCTGCACCAAAAGGTTGATCATATAAAAGACCCACTGAAATATTATCAGTCGCTTGTATTTTTAATGCTGCGGTAGGGAAGTAGTAATCACCAGCCATATCTCCAGTATGATTACCCGATAAATCTTTACCAGAGACAGATGGATCTAAAATTGAGATACCTGCTTCAAAGTAATTTCCTGGTTGAAGGAATGATGAAATAGATTGTCCAGAACGATCTAATGCAGCAGCAAAAGTGCCTGATGATGCTAAACCGAATAATACAGCAGCTGATAATTTTGTTAATTTCACTTGAATTTTCCCTGATCTTCTTCAATGAATTATTTTGTATTTTCCAATTGAATTGAGGATTAGTTATCTTAAACTGATCCTAAATCATATATTCACAAAATAACACATTAAGAATCAGAGTAAATACTCTAAGGAAATAAATTTATAATTGAATTTTAATTCTGATAAAAATAATAGGAATTTTATTTTTATATAAATTATTGAATTTATGAATTATTTAATTTTGAGTCATACTATCTTATCGTTAATTTATAAATGAACTATACAGTCAGTCAACGGTATTCATGATTAAATAAAAAAGAGCACTAAAGTGCTCTTTTGAAAAATAAATGGCATTTAGAAACGATAACCCATTTTTAAACCATATGCCCAAGCATTATTATCTTCAAAATTACCGACATATTTGCCAACAGAACGAGCTTCAGCATCTCCTAACCAAAAATATTTGACGCCTCCACCGATAAAAGTTGCTGGAGTAGGACTAAACTGTGCACTTAATCCGACATTCCAATAACCTTCAGTTGGACCAAGTGCAGTTACAGGATTACCAGCACCTGAATCCCAACCGGCAGAAATAGCACCACCCCATTTTTCATTAATTTTTCGCCCAACACCAACTGTGGCAGACCATTGATCTTTATCATAATCGATAATATTTTGTCGTTGGCCTGATAATAATTGGGTAATACTTCCAAATTTATCAATATCTATACCATAGCCACCCCATTCGACCCATCGTACATTTGCAAAAGCAACTGTATTGGCCATAATGCCAGTTTGGAAATCTAAATTAACGGATTGAGGTGTGGAGATTTTAGTTTTTTCTGAATCAGAATTAAGTAGTTTGTTTCGTAAACTATTTGCTGCTAATGCTTGAGCTTTATCTTCTGCAGAAATAGGCAGAGAACTTACCACTTGCTCAAATGTTACTGTGCCGTTTGCTAATGCTACTAGTCCATCAATTGTTGCAACTTGATTGTTAATTACACCAACGACTAAATTTGAATTTTCAGTAGTGTCAAGCTCATGATCAATTTCAGATCTATAAGTCAAAGACACTTTTAATGCAATTTCTGGTATTTGAAAAGCTGCTCCTGCTAACCAACCGTAGCCTTCATCACGTTTAAAAGTTGAATTATAACCAATACTAGACAGTGTTAAGTTGCCTCTCACATCTTGATATACACCGCCTGCATAAAAGTTCCATTGTTCATTAGGTTGAAAGCCGAAAAGAGCAGTAATATTATTTGAATTAACTTTTACATTAGTGCCTGCAAGTGGCCGATTACCTAAGGCTCCATCATCAGGAATCATACCATCTGTATAAGTTGCAGATGCCCCAAATGGCTGATCATATAGAATACCGAAAGAGAAATTTTCGTTAAGTTGTAATTTCAAAGCTGCGCTTGGAAAATAATAATCATCACCCATATCACTAATTGGACCCAATTGATTTTTTCCAGATACATCAGGGTCAATAATGGAGATACCAGCTTCAAAGTAATTATTTGGTTGTAAAAATGCTCCTATCGATTGACCTGAGCGATCCATAGCGGCTGCATGAGCCCCAGAAATCGGTAATAAAGCAAATAATACAGATGCACTGATGGTTTTTAATTTCATGTTATCTATCCTTAGATAATTTGAATTTTTAATTTAATAGAATTTTTTTAGTTATTTCCTTAAGAGCTGATAAATAAACGATTTATGCTAAAATGTTTATTTTTTACTCTACAAACAACATATCATAAAGGTAATGAGATGCAACAAAAATTTGACTGAAATGACATTATTTTTTTTATTTTGGGTCAATTTGTTGATAAGTGTATTAATCTTAGAAAATGGTGCGCCCTGCGGGACTCGAACCCACGCCGGTCACTTAGGAGGCAACTGCTCTATCCAGTTAAGCTAAGGACGCATACAAATCTGATCAAATAAATTTTTGAAAAAAAGTTATTGCTTAGCAATAACTTTTTTAATGTGTCTTACTATTTTCGGTAAAGTAATTTAAACAATACCAACATCAGGATAATCCAGATCGGAATCATGATCACAGCACCGCTTAAGCCCTGAGTCCACATGATGTAAAGCACGACAAGAATAAACCCAAGAACTAAATAGTTACTCGCTGGTGACCATAAAGCAGGAAATTTAGAAGTGGTATTCGACTGTTTCATCGCTTGCTTAAATTTCAAGTGAGTCAAAGCAATCATCGCCCAGTTAAGTACTAGAGCACCAACGACAATATAAATTAAATTACTTAAAGCATCTTCAGGTGCGAAATAGTTTAATAAAACACACCCGAAAATTAACACTGCTGACAACAATACCGCAGGAACAGGTACACCTTGTTTATTGGTTTTTTCAAAAATTTTAGGGGCATTCCCTTGTTTTGCTAAACCAAAAAGCATACGGCTATTTGCGTACATTCCACTGTTATATACCGATAGCGCAGCAGTCAAAATAATAAAGTTGAGCAGGTGAGCAGCCCAATCAATACCCAGTTGACTGAAGATCATTACGAATGGACTTTTATCTAGACCACCAAGTTGCAGTTGATTCCATGGAACTAAAGAAAGAAGAATTGTAAGCGATCCAACATAGAAAATCAGAATACGGAAAACAACTTGATTAATTGCCTTAGGAATCGTTTTCTCTGGATTTTCAGCCTCAGCTGCCGCCATACCAATCAGTTCAATACCACCAAAGGCGAACATCAGGAATGCCAGCATGAAGAATAAACCTTCGAATCCATGAGGGAAGAAACCACCGTGAGTCCAAAGATTACTGAATGATGCAGTAGAGTCAGATCCTGCTGTAAACAACAAGAATAGACCGAAGATAATCATCGACACGACAGCTGCTACTTTAATAATAGACAGCCAAAACTCTGATTCTCCATAAAATTTAACATTACAGAGGTTAACTAAGGTAATGATAATAAAGAAGAAAAGAACTGATGACCAAGCAGGAATGTGAGGCCACCAATAGTTAATATATTTTGCAACAGCTGTTAATTCGGTCATCGCGACCAAAATATAAAGAATCCAATAGTTCCAACCTGCTAGGAATCCAGGAAACTTACCCCAATATTTATTTGCAAAATGACTAAATGATCCTGCAACAGGTTCATGAACAATCATTTCGCCTAATTGGCGCATAATTAAAAAAGCGATTAAACCACCAATTGCATAACCCAAAATAATAGATGGGCCGGCAGATTGGATCACGTGTGCGGAACCTAAAAATAAGCCTGTACCAATTGCACCACCCATAGCGATTAATTGGATATGACGATTCTTTAAGCCACGCTGAAGTTGTGAAGACTTGTTATTCAAAGTATTCAGCCCGACGATTGAAATAAGTTACAAGATTGTAATAGATCAAATTGCATTAGCCTAGTACGTCAGCGTTCATGAATATTTTTTATGATTTAAATAAAATAAAATTATTATAGAAAAATGATTTAATTATTTTTTAATCAATCATTTAATTTTATTAGAATTTGTTTTTGTGAGAGTGAATTAAATTTAATCTATCGTAATTGATGGAAATTCATACCATAGTGTTAAGTGCTCATGTTCACATAAAAAATCATTTATACTGTGTTGAACTAAAAATCACGATTGATAACAAATATTAAAAGAGAAGGAATGAGCTATGAGTTCAACACCACAAATTAAAATTCCAGCCACTTATATGCGTGGAGGAACGAGTAAAGGTGTTTTCTTTAACTTAAATGATTTACCTAAAGAAGCTCAAGTTCCAGGTAAAGCAAGAGATCAGATCTTATTACGTGTGATAGGAAGCCCTGATCCTTATAGCAAACAAATCGATGGAATGGGTGGTGCTTCATCTAGTACCAGTAAGACAGTAATTCTCTCTAAAAGCGCTCAATCTGATCATGATGTAGATTATCTTTTTGGACAGGTTGCGATTGATCGACCATTTGTCGATTGGAGTGGCAACTGTGGCAATCTTACGGCAGCAGTAGGCTCATTTGCGATTTCAAATGGTCTCGTGAGTGCAGAAAAGATTCCAGAGAATGGGATTTGTACGGTAAAGATTTGGCAGGTCAATATCCAGAAAACGATTATCGCGCATGTCCCAATTACAAATGGTCATGTTCAGGAAACAGGTGATTTCGAGCTTGATGGGGTAACATTTCCAGCTGCAGAGGTGCAAATAGAATTTTTAGATCCCGCAGATGATGGAGAGGATGGGGCTACCATGTTTCCCACAGGAAATGTGGTTGATGAGCTGGAAGTCCCAGATATTGGTCGCTTTCAGGTGACGCTGATTAATGCGGGTATTCCAACTATTTTTATGTGTGCTTCAGACTTAGGGTATGAAGGAACTGAACTTCAGGATCATATCAATAATGATGTCGAGGCCTTGGCCAAGTTTGAAAAAATTCGTGCTTATGGTGCTGTAAAGATGGGTATTATTCAGCATATTGATGAAGCGGTTCAACGTCAGCATACACCTAAAATTGCATTTGTATCTGCGCCTAAAAATTACATCTCATCTAGCGGAAAAGCAGTACACGCTGATGAGATCGACTTGACGGTTCGTGCTTTATCTATGGGTAAACTACACCATGCCATGATGGGAACCGCAGCTGTAGCGATTGGAACCGCTGCTGCAATTCCTGGAACATTAGTCAATTTAGCCTCAGGTGGTGGTGAAAAAAAATCAGTCAGATTTGGGCATCCTTCTGGAACACTCAGAGTGGGCGCTGAAGCGGAGAAAATTAATGAGCAATGGACTGTAAAAAAGGCCATTATGAGTCGCAGTGCTCGAGTACTCATGGAAGGATGGGTGCGAATTCCTGGCGATACGTTTTAAAATAAAAAAACCACTTTCGAGTGGTTTTTTTTACGCGCTTAAAATATGTGATAAGTATACTAAATTAGCCTGAAAGCATTACTAACAGTACGATTCACTCATAAATAATTGAGACTATGACAATTTTGACATGTTATATTAAGGAAATAAGTCAACGTGATTATATTCACCGAATTCATAAAATTAAGTTGCTGAATAGCCTTCGCTCCACGAATAATTAAAATGAGAAAGACCAATGAAGAAGGATAATAATTTTGAGCAGGATACGCCCAAGATTGATCAAGAGTTTCTAAACCAAATTCATGCTACAAATAAATTAGATTTGGTATCTGTGATTGCCAAAATCCCTGTGCCTGTGGCGCTAGTTCAGCATGATGGTGTATTTATTAGTGCAAATCAATTATTTGCTGATATCTATGAGAGTGATGCACTCTATTTACTCGGAAAGAAATTAGGTTTCGTATCAACGACGGTTTACCAATTATTTCAAGATGCGCTGCAATTGTTTCGAAATGATTCACGTTTATACAAAATTGAAAATGAGTTCTATTCAAAAGGGCATTTTTTTCAAATTTATTTTAGTGCTTTAAGAGATAAATCATCCTCTTTGGATTGCGTGTTGATCGTATGTGCAGATATAACAAAATTGAAAAGACGTGAACGTGTCTTGATCCAAAATAATAAAAGGTTGTTTGAAGAGCTATATTTGGACCCTGTGACTGGGATGAACAATAAGCTGGCATTTGAACAGTTTTTAAAAGATCGCTTCCTTATTCAAGAGCGGAAAAATTATTCTTTTATCAAGTTTGAAGTCGAAAATTTTAAAAAGTTTAATCAGCTCAATAGTTATACCATTGGTGATGAAATTTTGAGTCGTATTGGATCTCTGATTAAAGAGGAGTTGAATCAAGATTTAGCAGAAGTCTATCGTTTGAATTCTGCAAGTTTTATCTTGGTGATTCAAGAATCGACTCCTTGGAAAATTCTCACCATTGCTGAACGCCTAAAACAAACATTGGTCCGTGAAAAAAATTATTTCGATCCTCAAGAGGATGAGGTACTCACGTGTGCGATTGGGATTTTTCATCCTAATTGCCAGAAAATGTACTCAGAAAAGCAAATATTAGAAACCTTAGATCGTGCGGTTGACATTGCACATGTATTGGGTCGAAACTCGATTCATGTGTTAGATGAATAGTCACTCTTCATTTAAACCTATCACTAAATAAAACAAATCAGCATTGTGTTTTGTAGCAATCACAATTGGTTGTAGAATAAGGACAATTTTATATATACCGACTTGAAACGGTATAACTTGAGGTTCAAAGACGGCAGTGACAGTACATATCTCTGTGAATAGTGAAGTATTACAACGTGCTCAACAGCAAATCCAACAGGATCTGAAAATTGCCCTAGATGCATTTTTCATTCCAGAGCCTTTGAAAAGTGCTGTAAATCATGCAGTCATGTTAGGTGGAAAACGGGTTCGTCCAGCTTTAGCGTATGCAACAGCAGAATTAAGTGAAGATCATAAAAATTTTGCTGCTGTGCGACGTGCAGCAGTTGCAGTCGAATTAATTCATTGCTATTCACTTGCTCATGACGACTTACCATGTATGGATAATGATTTGTTGCGTCGTGGTCAACCAACTTGCCATGTTGCATATGGTGAAGATACAGCACTACTTGCGGGAGATATCTTACAGTCGATGGCATTTGAGGTTTTAGGAAGTCGCCTTTTTGATACACAAGTCACTGTAGATCCTTCTATTGTGTTGAAGCAAATGCAGATATTGGCGACATCATCTTCTAAGATGGTTTGTGGTCAAGTCCTAGATTTGCAAGCAGAAGGCAAGAAAATTGATCAGGAAGCATTGGAAAATATTCATCGTAATAAAACTGGAGCACTGATTCAGGCGGCAATCATGATGTCAGTAGTGACAGTGATGGACGGTGTAGATGCAGGAATACCGAAATTGCGTGAATTTGGTCAAGCATTAGGTTTAGCATTTCAAGTACAAGATGATATTTTAGATATAGTTTCGGATACTGAAACGCTTGGAAAGACCGCTGGAAAAGATGAACTTGTAGAAAAATCGACATATCCAGCTTTATTGGGTTTAGATGCTGCAAAAGAATATGCAAATAAGCTTCATCAGCAAGCGATTAGTGCTTTAGATTATTTTGGTGATTCGGCATCTGAACTTAAGCAGATTTCAGCTTTTTTGCTTGCTCGAAAGAGTTAAAAAAAAGAGGACTGAAAGTCCTCTTTTTTATTTGTTATTTTGTCGCTTTATATAATCGGTCTGCTTCGTCAAATCGGTCAGTAACATCTGAGTTCGGTTGCTTACCTAATAAACTCACAACAATGATTGCGATGAGAGAGCAAATAAAGCCAGGAATGATTTCATAGATTCCAGTATCAGCCCAAATATTTTTCCATACAATAACGGTCACTGCACCAATGATCATCCCCGCCAAAGCGCCATTTAAAGTCATGCGTTTCCAGAATAAAGACAGAATAATGAGCGGGCCAAATGCTGCCCCAAAGCCTGCCCAAGCGTAGGCAACTAGACCAAGTACTTTAGATTCAGGGTTTGACGCTAAAACAATCGCAAGTAAAGCAATCAGTAGCACCATCAAACGACCCACCCAAACCAGTTCTTTTTGAGAAGCAGTTTTACGGATGAAAGATTTATAAAAATCTTCGGTTAAAGTGCTTGAACATACAAGAAGTTGACAACTCAATGTACTCATTACCGCAGCCAAAATTGCAGCTAATACAATGCCGGCGATCCATGGGTTAAATAGAACTTTCGTTAACTCCATAAATACAGTTTCAGGGTTAGCATTCACAATATTAGCGAACTGTGGATTTTGCTGAAAATAAGCAATACCGACATATCCAGCAGCCACTGCACCACCAAGGCACAGAATCATCCAAGTCATACCAATACGACGAGCATTAGGAATCGATTTAACTGAATCAGCAGCCATAAAACGTACGAGAATATGAGGTTGTCCGAAATAGCCTAAACCCCAAGCCAGTAATGAAATAATTGCGACGGTACTTAAGTTACCCATTAAATTGCTTGCTTCTGGTCGCGCTGCTTCAAGTGCTAGATTCACTTGAGATAAATCGGAAAAAGTCAGTAAAGCTACGATGGGGGTAAGCAATAAGGCAAAAATCATTAATCCCGCTTGGATGGTGTCTGTCCAAGAAACAGCCAAGAACCCACCAATAAACACATAACTGATCGTTGCAATTGCACTAATCCAAAGGGCAGTGCTATAAGGCAGATCAAACATACTTTCAAATAATCGAGCGCCTGCCACCATGCCTGAAGCACAATAAATGGCAAAGAAGATTAAAATGACAAATGCAGAAACGATTCGTAGAATTTTTTTCTGATCATTAAAACGATTGGAAAAGTAATCTGGGAGTGTAAGGGCATTGTGTTGAACTTCAGTATGAACTCTGAGACGTCCTGCCACTAAAAGCCAGTTGAGCCATGCACCAATAATTAAACCAATTGCAATCCACATTTCTGATAGACCAGAAAGATAAATAGCACCTGGCAAACCCATAAGTAACCAGCCACTCATGTCAGAAGCACCAGCTGAAAGGGCTGTTACAAAACTTCCCAAGCGTCGTCCACCCAAAATATAATCTGAAAAGTTCGTGGTCGCTCGATACGCGATTAAACCAATCACGACCATGGCGACAATATAGAACAAGAAAGTGATTAAGGTGGGATCAAAGGTGCTCATACAATTTCCATGATGCAGTTAGACGATAGATTGTTTTCATGCAATCTTTCAGGATGCGAAATTTAACCATAAATTTAAAATAAATGCTGAAGAATTGAATCTCGAGTCATATCAATAACAAAGGCAGCCGAAGCTGCCTTATAAATTTTGAAGAGTGTCTGAGCGATTTAAGGATTATTACGACCCATTACCCCACGAATCGTATTCATGATGTCAGCAGGCAATACCACAGTTTTAGCATTATTAGATTTAGCCATATCCTGCATTGCTTTTACATATTGTTCACCAAGTAGATAAGCGACAGGGATCTCTTTGTCGCCTACAGCATTGGTAACCATATTAATGGCTTTTTCTGAAGCTTCAGCTAGTACAACTTGAGCCTCAGCATCGCGACGTGATGCTTCAAGACGACCTTCAGCTTCAAGAATCGCAGCTTGTTTTTCACCATCAGCACGTGTCACTGTCGCACGACGCTGACGTTCAGCTGCGGCTTGGGCTTCCATTGCGGATTGCATTGTACCTGATGGTTGAATATCTTGGATTTCAACCGTTTTAAGCGTAATTCCCCAATCTGAAATATCATCAGAAATTGCTGCTTTTAGCTTCGCTTTAATATGATCACGTGAAGATAAAGCATCATCCAAGTCCATTTCACCTACGATTGAACGTAAAGAAGTTTGGACAAGGTTTTGGATCGCCCACGTATAGTTTTCGATACCGTAGACTGCTTTTTCTGGTGTAGTAATGTTGATATAGGCAACAGCATTCATTAAAAGAACTGCGTTATCTCTTGTAATTACTTCCTGAGATGGAATATCGAGAACAATATCTTTTGTCGTGACTTTATATGCGACTTCATCAACATAAGGAATCACAAAGTTTAGACCTGGACTTAAGGTCGTATGGTATTTACCCAGACGTTGTACGATCCATTTATAGCCTTGAGGAACGATACGAACCCCTTTAAAAATAGTGATCCCGACGAATGCCAAAAATGCGATGGCAATAATTGAACCAGACATTTCTACTCCTTTAAGAATTATTGTTTATAACGGTGAATTGAGGTTATTGTGCGCTTGAACAACCAGCTCATTACCTAAAATATCTGTAACTCTGACACGATCACCGACCTGAACAGGGCTCAGTGTTCTGCAATTCCATTCGTCAGAGCCGAGAACTGGAAGCTGAAACCGAACTTTGACCAATTCAGGTTCATGACCAATTTGAATGACCATCCCAACTTGTCCGATTGTCGCTTCACGTGAGAGCCCCGCTTTAGTCTTATCAACGGAAAGTGGTTTAATAAATTTAAACCAAATCACCGTACATGAAATCGACAATACAACCCATAAAATAATTTGAGCTGGAAGCTCCATAGAAGGAAATAGCCACACCAGTATGCTAATAATGACTGCAGCTATACCAAACCACAGTGCAGCAAAGGCCGGTAAAATGAGCTCAGACAGGATGAGCAAAATACCTAATACAAACCAATGCCAAGGTTCAATCAATAAGTCCATACATCTACTCTAATCGTTATCTTGTTATAGACGAAAATATCTATATCAAGATAACAGACTAGGGTAGAGAAGCCTATAAAAAATGCTTAAAAGCGAGCTGTTGGTGCAGGTTTGAAAGCAGCAGGAGATTTTTTGAAATTGGCAATTGCGGTATCTATTGATTTAATTTTCAGTTGCGCTGCTTTCTCACCTTCAAGTATTGCCTCATTGCTGGCTTTCAAATCCAAAGTTCCTAAATGGCCAACTTTTGGCTGAATCACGACTGTAGCTGCATTGAGTTCAGTATTGATACTTTGTTGACCCATAATATTAATCGTTTGATCCAACAGTCCCCACATGCTCATCGGCTTATTGCCTGCAGGGCGTGCAGAAATATCAACTGCTATCACAATATCTGCACCCATATTTTTGGCAGTTTGAACTGGAATTGGACTCACGAGTCCACCATCAACATATTTGGTTTTGCCAATCGTTGTTGGAACAAAGACGTTAGGGATACTACATGACGCTCTTACGGCTTGACCTGTATTACCTTTGACGAAATCAGCGCGTTTACCATTATCTAAACGTGTGGCAACTGCAGCAAATCGAATCGGGAATAGTTCAATCGGTTTGTTCCCAACCTGTCGATTGACATAATCTTGGAGCTTTTGACCGAGGACCACACCCTGCCGATTTAAAGTTAAATCACGAATATCGGACTCTTTCAGTTGAAGTGCAATTTGCTGTAGTTGATAGGGAGATTTGCCTGAAGCATAAATACTACCGACAAAACTTCCAGCACTTGTACCCGTAACAATTTTGGGTTTTATACCATGAGATTCTAAAACCTTTAATACACCAATATGCGCAAAACCTTTTGCACCACCACCGCCTAGAGCAATCGCGATCACTGGCTCGCGTGCTTGAATTTGAGTGGATTGTGTAGGATTTTTTACAGTAGAGTTACAGCCTGATAGCGCCAATAAACTCAGGCCAATGAAGCTGATTTTGGGAAGATTGAGGAGCAATGACATAGACATTAATCTGCTAAAAAGTGTCAAAATTTTAGGCATATCTCAACAGATTGCTGTCTATTTTTCTAGCATTTTTACAAAAGTTCTTTAAAGGGTAATGCTAAACGACTCATATTTTTAGGAGAAATTTTTCCACGATAATATTCTAATATTTTATGCAGATCAGATTCATAGTCTCCCGTCATTTCGAGGCTTCCTAAACATCGAATGACTTTATGATCATAATCAAATGCAAACATTACCACTGGTATATTTGCACCTAAGGCAATGTGATAAAAACCGCTGCGAATGTTTTTAGCACTTTTTCGTGTACCTTCAGGTGCCATTGCCACCCAAATTTTATCTCGTTCATGAATAGCTTGAACAATTTGTTGAGTCAAGCCTTGGGGGGTATCGCGTTTTACCGGAATCACCCCGATCCATTTGAGTAAATGTTTGAGTGGAGATTTGAACAGACTATCTTTTCCAAAGATTGTGACTTCAATGCCAATGCCAAGCATCGCGAGAAAGGCATACAGTCCATCATAATTTGATGTATGGGGGGACACAATTGCGACAGCTTTGGGAAAATTTGGAAATTCTCCTTCAAAAGACCAGCCTTGTCGAAGATAAAGCTGTTTGAACGCTGCTCGACTCAACTTTGAACCGCGTTGAGGAACTTGTGATGGTAATTTTGGAAATCTAGTGTTCATTGTGCGTTGTATAATTGCTTTTTAAACTTATTATAAAGACCTTGTGTATGAGATACATTGGCAGAATAAGAATCAAGTGACAAGGACATCTCAATACGGATTGATTAAGAAAACATCAGTTGCAGGACACCTCTTTCATGTCACCAAATACCAAAATGTATGTGCTTTTATTTTCACTCTATTGGACGCAAGGATTGCCAGTAGGATTTATGACACATGCTTTGCCCGTGATTCTGCGTGCTGAAGGTGTTTCCTTAACGCATATTGGTGGATTTGGATTGCTGATGGCTCCGTGGGCACTCAAAGTTTTATGGGCTCCATTGGTTGATCGCCATCATTTGTTCAATCAAGGGCATTACCGCAGTTGGATTATACCCACTCAGTTACTCACAATGATTACGCTGGTTATCTTATCATTTATCCCCATTCAATCACTGAATCAACCTCAATATCTCTTTGGATTTTTCGTGGCACTGTTGATAATGAACAGTATCGGAGCGACTCAAGATATAGCAACTGATGGCTTAGCTGTGAATATTTTAAAAGGTGAACAACAGCATCTAGGCAATATGTTCCAAGTGATTGGTTCAAGATTGGGCTTTATTGTGGGAGGCGGTGCGATATTGTGGGTATTAGATGCATTGACATGGCAAACCACTTTTTTATGCTTGGCTGTTTTGGTGGCATTTAATACGCTACCCGTATTATTGTATCGTGAGCCTCAACATGCTTCACAAAGCATCAATAATCATCGAGATGATGATTCATCATCTAAAACTCAAAGTTTCGTGAAAGCTTTAAGTCATTACTTAAATTATTTTTTTCAAAATCGAGAACTCAGACTTTGGTTTTTTGTATTGTGTAGCATTAAAGTGACGGATGGTTTGTCTGGACCTATTCTTAAACCATTGTTGGTCGATTTAGGACTATCTAAGACGCAAATTGGTGTCAATGTGACCATGCTTGGAGCATTTGCTGCTTTGATCGGAGCAGGTATTGCAGGTTGGCTACTTAGGTTTTATTCGCGTCAAAGTGCTTTAATTACTTTTTCACTGCTTAAATTATTGAGTCTCATTGGATTTGCATGGTTATCGCATTATGAGGCGCGACCTTCTGAATTGAACGTCGTGTGGATCTATATCATCAATGCTTTAGAAGATATGTTCGCTGCGATGTTATTGGTGATTATTCTAACCTTGGTGATGCAATACAGTCGGAAAGAATTTGCAGGAACAGATTTTACTTTCCAAGTCGCATTGATGGCTTCCATTGCGGGAGCACTGTATACCTTGAGTGGCATATTAGGCGATTGGCTCGGTTATACCTCATATCTCATTTTGATCTGTATATTAGGATTATTTTTGTTCATACCGATTTTAGTATGGAGTCGGTATACAGCTCAAAACAAACATCAATGGAATTAGTCTGTAATCTATCTTTTATTCATTTTCATGCTTAGGATGAAATAAAAATGAATAATCGAGATTGCGGAGAGTTGATAGCATGGGTAAATGAATACACTCCTCTAAGCACTATGAAAATTCAAGCTGTTATTTTTGATTTGGACAATACACTGACACACCGAGATTTAAGTGTTCAAACTTTTAGTCGGGCATTATTTAATACTTATAAACAGCAAATCGATCAATCTGCCTCGTCTGCGCAAGCTGAGATTCTCGAAACGATTCGATATATTGATCATGGTGGCTATCCCATCCGAGAAAGAATGACTGAACCTACCATTGGTGGTTCAGTCGCTCATGCATTACTCAAGCAGTTGAAATGGAAAAAAGCACCAGAATTAGATGAATTAAGTAATTATTGGTTTAATCAATTTGGACTAAACGCAGTCATGATGCCAAATGCTATTCAGATGCTTGATCGCCTTAAAAATAAAGGGTTTAAGTTGGCAATCATTTCGAATGGAGGACATTTCACTCGACACAAAATTATCGAAGGTTTAGGAATCGCGCATTATTTTGATGTAATCATGAGTTCTGAGAAGGCAGGTGTGTCAAAGCCTCAAGCAGAAATATTTCATATGACTTGTCAACAATTAGGAATTGCGCCTGATCATTGTCTTTATGTTGGTGATCATCCAGTGAATGATTATTGGGGTGCTACTCAGGCTGGACTAGATGGACTATATTTGGCGGGGTTTCACCAATCCTTAGCTGAACATCAACCGCCGTTAAATAAAACAATCCAGACTTTGCCTGAAATTTTAGCGTATATAAAACAAGTCAATGCTCGATGTAAATGATGAATTTTTGAGACGATCAGCTTGATGCAGTGTAATATAAAATGATCAGTTCAAAATGCATGCAATAAACCACTGTGGTTGATTGAGCGTATTAGGACTGAGCGATCTGCACTCGATTAGGCTCATCATTTATGTACAGCATTGTTTTATCCTTAGTGCCGCTGATAGGGCTCATTTTAATTGGATATTTTCTTAAACAGAAATCATATTTAACTGACGAGTTTTGGGCGGGTGCAGAAAAACTTAACTATTTTGTTTTTTTCCCTGCCATGCTCTTTGGCAATTTGGCTCAAGCTGATATTCATATGGAGATGGTAAGTAAAATTTTAGTCATTTTACTCGTGGTCTTTCCAATTGCTTGTGCAGTTTTATATATTTTAAAAAGAATTTTTCAGACCCCAACACGAAGATTTGGAGTCTATGTTCAAAGTAATGTACGTTTTAATACCTATATTGGTTTAGCAGTTGTTGCTTCGCTTTTTCCAGCAGAAGGCATGACAATTTTTGCATTACTGTTGGCGATCAGTATTCCTGTTGTGAATATCATCTCGGTATTGGCACTGACCGATCATGAAAATATGAATTTTCGAGCAGTGATTATATCGTTACTCAAAAATCCTTTAATTTTGGGTTGTCTGGTTGGGGTGCTCTACAATGTATCCGGGCTACCATTATGGAAAGGTGCAGAGTCATTAATTTACCAACTTGCGATATGTAGCTTACCTATGGGACTAATGTGTGTCGGTGCTGCATTGCAATTTGTGGCTCTTAAAAAAGAATCATTTCCTCTAATGATCAACACGCTATCGCGTTTATGTTTAATGCCGATTTTGGCTTGGTTGGTCTGTAAAATGCTGGGCTTCAATACTTTAGAGACGCAAATCTTTATTTTATATTTTGCATTACCAACGGCTTCAGCTGCTTATATTCTGACAAAAGTATTGGGTGGTGACAGTCAATTAATGGCTGGCGTAATTAGTCTGCAAATTATCGGTGCTGCAATCACACTACCCATCGTTTTGACTTTCATATTGCACTAAAACTCAGAAGTATAATTCCAAATATTTAGAATCATTTGAAAGCTTATCGATTCAATTTGAATTAGATTATGTATTTGTGTTGAATTATGAGAAAATGCAAGATTAAGTTGAATTGAAGTACTCCCATGACACACCACAATGCTGAATCTTTAAGTGATATCGAAATTTTAGATATTTTGCAGTCAATGAAATCTGACGAACTTAATGTTGAGGCGAATAAACTGATTCGTAGTGGTGGTAAAGAGGGGCGTCTGGAAGCACATAAAAAAGCCTTGGTTGCATTACATCAATCTTTCGAAGAAAAGTTTGTTGAAGCAGTGACACTTGCGCTAGGCTTAAATGAAGCACAAGCAAAAAAAATTAAATATAAAAAAGACAGAATTCGTATTCTTAAAGCGCGTGGTATTGATTATCTTGAGATTGATGGTGCTGAAACGGCACAGGTTTTATCGCAGGTTGCACAGGCGATTACACGTGAAGAAGCGATCGTGACGCATGATCTACACAATATTTTTCCATTTTGGAAAGAAGGCTGGCCAATGGTTCAGTTAGATAATGCGTATGCTATTTTAGCTGAAGATATCGATATTCATTATCAAGCAACCTTAGATAAACTTTTAGAAATCTATGGCCGTTAATCCTTTATTATTCAAGTTAAACAAAGAATTGAAAACGTAGTTCAGCGAACCAAGTGATTGAAAACCGATTTAAGCAAAGGCTTAAATCGGTTTTATTATTTTTATCAGTAGCTTATATTTTGAAAGCAGAATAAAAAATCTAAACAGACTCAAATATATATGCTGAGATTGTTAGACATTTCCAAAGTTCTATGCATTGTTGGTCTGTTAGTATTAAGCAATATTAAAAAATAAGGATAACTATAATGATGGGTCTTTCAATTGGTCATATCGCACTATTTGCCATAATTATTTTGGTCATTTTCGGTACAGCTAAATTAAAGAATTTTGGCAAAGATGTCGGCGGCGCTGTAAAAGATTTTAAAGATGCTGTTCGTGAAGATAAAAAAGACACTCATCAATAATCTTTTTTAAACAATATTCAAAGCAATATTGTGGTGTTTTAACCTATGTTTGATGTTGGGTTTGGAGAACTGCTCTTTCTTGGACTGATTGTAATTGTGGTCTTGGGTCCTGATCGTTTACCCGATGCGATTCGTTTTGCGCTTCGAAGCTTGAAAAAAATAAGTGAAATAAAATCCGATATTAAACAGAAAGTAGATCTTGAATTAGAGCTTCATCAACTTCGTGAAGAATTAAAAGATGAAATTCAGAATGTTAAACAGCTTGAAACTCAAATGCAGGAATATTTCGCGCATCTAGATGATCAAATTGATCAGAAACAAAAACAATATTTCCCAATCCAAAAGTTTTATGTGCCAGCACCTTATAAAACAGATTTTCTAATGACTCATTTAGCGCATTGGTCGTGTGTTGATATACATGTAATGGGAGTGAGATATGTCTGAAACTTCCGACCTCAAAAAAACACTGAGTCATTTTTCTGATTATTTTGAAGAATTTAGGCGAAATTTAATTCATGTCGTTATCGGCTTTTTAGTTATTTTTGTTGGATTAGTGCCATTCGCGAACAAAATTTATAACGCAATCGCACTGCCTCTACAAGCTAAATTACCTGCAAATGCGCATATGATTGCGACAGATATTACCAGTACATTTGTAGCACCCATTAAGTTGGTATTTTTTGTCACGTTGATCATCCTTTTTCCTTTTATTTTTTATAAATTATATGTTTTTTTAAAACATGCGCTTTATCTGAAAGAACGTAAAATTTTCTTTTTCTTTTTTCCATCAAGTATTGTGTTGTTTTACTCGGGCATTGCACTGGGATACTTTTTTATTCTGCCCGCTGTATTGGGATTCTTTATTGGAGTTTCTCCAGATAGTGTGACCCCTATGACAGATATACAACAATACTTATTGTTTTGTATTAAGTTTTTCTTCGTCTTAGGGCTGATTTTTCAAGTGCCATTGGTCATTATGATCACGGTGTATTTTGGATTAGTAGACATTGAGACCATCCAAAAAAATAGACCTTACATTTTTATCTTTTGTTTTTTTATTGCCATGTTTGTAACGCCGCCAGACATATTATCAATGGCGATTGGGGGCACAATGGTCTATCTATTATTTGAAATTGGGCTGTTATTTTCAAGAATATTGAGTCAATCGAATTATCACAATTAATGTTAACTAAATCACAAAATAATTAAATAGTGTCCTACAGTTGTCATTATTGATACACAATTCATTCTGTATATTAAAAAGTGCTTAACAAAAGTTAGGTGTATCTAACATAAATTCTTTATAACGAGGTTTTAATCATGAGCTTAGTAGAATTAAAGCAAGAAGAAATCAATGAAGTATCTGGTGCTGGAACATTGATTGGTGACTCAATCATCCACGGTGTGAACTTATTCAATCAAACACTTAATTCAAAACTGATTTCATCAGTTGGTGTTGTATTTAGTGCAGTAGGTTTAGGGCTAGTACACCAAGCTGCTGATACTACTGGTTTAGTGGCATCAAAAACATTAATTGGTCTTGGTCGTGCACTTGGTGGCGATGTAGCTGAAACTCCAAACCATTACGAAAAAGAAAAGGCAGAAGGTCAATATAAACTTCTTCCGACTTTAAATGGCGTTCGTGCTTGGCTTTCATAAGTTTTAAATAAAGTGTTAAAGGCAGACTGGTCATGAGTACTGGTCTGCTTTCAGTAACAGAAATAATAAAGCTAAACTTTTGGTGGCTATAACAATGCAGAATTCATCAGAACAAATAGATCACGATAAAAGAAACTTTCTAAAAACAATGGGTAGCTTAGCTGCTGTTGGTGCTGTTTCAGCATGGCTTCCAACACAAAAGGCAGAAGCTTGGTTTTTTCCTTTACAAGAAAGATTAGTAAATTTCCCAACTGAAATCTCAATTTTTAAACAGAAATATGAAAATTGGTCTGGGGAATCTCGTTATGAAAATGCATGGACAGCATCACCGAGAAATCAAGAACAAGTTTTAAAAGCCATTAACTGGGCATATCAAAATGGCTATAAAGTCAGAGCCAAAGGGATGTCACATAATTGGTCACCTTTATTGTTGGATGATCAAGACAAGATTACTAAAATTTTATTGATTGATATGCCAACGCATATCAACAAAGTCAGTATTGATGCAAACGGTATTGTGACTGCCGAGGCAGGCATTCAAATGGAAGCATTGTTAACCGCAATGGAATACCGTAATCGTGGATTTGTAGCAGTGCCAGCACCTGGAGATTTAACTTTGGGTGGTGTGTTGGCCATTGATGGTCATGGCACAGGTGTACCTGCCGTAGGGGAAAAAAAACAAGAAGGTCAAACTTATGGTTCGATCAGTAATTTAGTGGTATCGATCACTGCTGCTGTTTTCGACCAACGAGAAGGTCGATACGTTGCAAAAACGTTCCTGCGAAATGATCCTGAAATTCGTGCATTTTTAGTTCATATAGGTCGTGCATTTATTTTATCTGCACAATTACAAACGTCAAAAAATCAATATATTCGTTGTGAAAGCTATACCGACATTCATATCAATGAGCTATTCGCTCAAGATAAGCATGCTGGACGTACCTTCTCTCATTTTCTGGATAAATCTGGTCGTGCAGAAGCAATTTGGTTTCCATTCACCGATTATCCTTGGTTAAAAGTTTGGACTGTTACTCCGTATCGTCCTTTGACTGCTCGACAGACAGTCAAACCATTCAATTATTGGTTCTCAGATAATTTGATCAAACCTATTACTGATTTGATTCATAAAATCATCGTCAATAAAAGTACTTATCTCACGCCAACCTTCGGTTTTACTCAGTATGAAATCTCTAAACTAGGTTTAAATGGTACGCCATTATCTGGAATCACGACGATTTTGACTGGTGGTTTGGCTTCCACTCAAACTTATGATTTATGGGGAACGTCAAAAAACGTTTTACTGTATGTCAAACCAACAACTTTGCGTGTTACGGCAAATGGCTATGCTGTCATTACCAGTCGTGCAAACGTTCAACGGGTTATTGCTGATTTTTGTGATTATTACGGCATTAAGATGAAGCAATATCAAAAAATGGGTCGTTTCCCAATGAATGGACCTGTTGAAATTCGAGTTACGGGCTTGGATCATCCAGAAGATTCAATTGTTCACGGCGCTCAAACAGCAGCATTATCAGCCATTAAACCTTGTCCTGATCATCCTGAATGGGACTGTGCCGTTTGGTTTGATATTTTAACCTTGCCAGGTACGCCATTCTCAGCGCAATTTTACACAGAAGTTGAGGAGTGGATGTCACAGCGTTATCAAGGTGATTCTTTGATGCGACCAGAATGGTCTAAAGGGTGGGGCTATACCAATCAAAAAGCTTGGGATAGTTCAACTTATATCGATTACGAAATTCCACGCGTCCATGCTCAGGGTCAATCTAATCATTTAACCATTCAGTCGAGTAGTCATATTTTAAAGCAATATGATCCTCATGCTTTGTTCACAGCACCTTTAGTCAATCGAGTTTTGAAATAAAACAAGATGAACGCTTCGTTTTTAATCTATTGAAATCAGTATCCAACTGAGTTTATTCAAAGCAGATTTAGCTGAGCGAAGTGTGGGATAGAACAGGAGACAACACAGATCATGACTATTTTATTGAAAACTTTTGGTTTGTGTTTGTCTCTTTTAAGCACGCTGTTGAAATGTAGTCAACTTGATGAAAATTCAATATAAAAACCCGTACTTGAAAAATTAATTACAAATATATATGACAAATAAGCTGTTTAGAGACAAAGCGATTGATGCACAAAAGTCAAAGTGGATTGGTGAAGTCATTTTGATTCGACCATTTTCATTTACGGTACTCACGATTGTTGTCGCCATTTTTACTGTTTTATTAGTGAGTTTTATTTTTTTTGGAAGCTATACGAAGAGGACGAGTGTTAAAGGATTATTGATTCCTAATACAGGTTTAATCCGAGTTTATAGTGCTGAAGGGGGTACAGTCAGTGAAAAATTCGTCAAAGAAGGTCAATTAGTGGAGAAAGGGACACCATTAATTACATTAAAAATGACGCGTTATAATAGTACAGGTAACTATAATGAGTCTGTACAAAAACAAATTGAGTTAAAAAAACAAAGTTTAGATACTGAAAAAAATAAACTAAAAGACTTACATTTAAATAATGTTCAACAATTAAATGCAGAAATTCAATCTATACGTTTAGATTTAATAAAATTAGATGGCTTAATTGCCGAGCAACGCCAACGTCTAGCACTTGCACAAGAAAATGCACATCGTTATCGAGATTTAAAAGATAAAGAATATATTTCGATTGAAGAATATCAACTGAAGCAAGATAACTATATCAGCCTAAAAGTTGCATTACAGAGTTATGAGCGTGAAAAAAATACTAAACAAGCTGAATTAGAAAATAAAATATTGGCTCAGCAAGGACTAGCATCGAAGTTGGAAAGTGAGCTGACTTTGGTCGATCGTCAATTAGCTTCGAATCAGCAAGAATTTTTAGAAAATAAAGCGCGGGATAGTTTGCTATTACAAGCCAATGCGACAGGAAAAATAGCATCGATTAATGCAGAGGTTGGTCAGTTTATTTCTCCTAATATTCCTGTTATGAATATTGTTCCGACGCCTTCTTATTTAGAAGCACATCTTTTTGTACCCAGTTCAGCAATTGGATTTATAAGGACTGGTCAAACCGTAAAACTTCGTTTTCAAGCCTATCCTTACCAAAAATTTGGTCAAGGTGAAGGTGTGATTCATTCAATTTCAGCGACGACGATGAACCCACAAGAACTGACCAATTTAGGCGAGTTAAGTCAGGGTGTAACATTTAACCAAAGTGAACCTGTGTATTTAGTCAAAGTCAAATTAGAACAACAGTTTGTAAAAGCCTATGGTGAAAGTAAGCCTCTTAAAGTGGGCATGGCCTTTGATGCAGATATCATGCAAGAAAAAAGAAAACTATATGAATGGGTACTCGAACCGTTATATAGCATCACGGGCAAGATATAAGAAGAAATAACATGCAGATATTAGACAAAATTTCTCTTGGATTTGGACGGAAAATTCCAACCATTTTACAGACGGAAGCGACAGAATGTGGATTAGCCTGTATTGCGATGATTGCGCATTATTATGGCTATGAGTCTGATTTATTAACGTTAAGACGTCGTTTTTCAGTTTCTCAAAAGGGTTCAAATCTCAATCAGCTGATCAAAATTAGTAATCAGTTGAAAATGGTAACACGCCCATTAAAGCTGGATTTAGAAGATTTAGATCAGCTTAAAACCCCATGTATTTTACATTGGGATTTCAACCACTTTGTGGTGTTGCAAGAAGTCAGTGCCAATAAAGTCACGATTTTAGATCCAGCATTTGGTAAACGTGTACTGACACTCAATGAGGTATCTGAACATTTTACGGGTGTTGCATTAGAGCTTTGGCCAGATACTGAATTTGAAAAAAAAGAAGATAAAAATCAGATTCAGCTTAAAGGTCTAATTGGTCATGTTCGTGGTTTATGGAAATCTCTCGGGCAAATTTTGATCTTGGCTTTAGCCTTAGAAGTTTTTTCATTAATTAGCCCATTCTTTATGCAATGGGTGATCGACCATGTGATCGTATCTGCAGATCGGGATCTCTTAACGATACTGGCTATTGGCTTTGGCATGTTAATGTTACTTCAGCAGTTTATCGGGCTACTTCGTTCTTGGATCATGATGTATATGAGCACACATTTAAGTGTGCAGTGGCAAGCCAACGTCTTTAATCACATGATTAATGTTCCTGTCTCTTATTTTGAAAGACGATCACTCGGTGACATTGTTTCACGATTTGGATCAATTGGAAACATTCAAACAACGCTCACCACAACGTTCTTAGCTGCGATTCTTGATGGATTAATGACTGTATTTACGTTGATTTTAATGTTTGTATACAGTCCGAAGTTAGCTTGGATTGCAATTTTTACTATGGGCTTATACGCCTTAATCCGATGGATTTGGTATGCACCTTTGAAACGAGCGACTGAAGCGCAGATTATTCATGCAGCGAAGCAAAGCAGCCATTTTATGGAAACTGTGCGTGGAGCTAAAACCATAAAACTGTTCCAACGACAAGATGTTCGCCGTTCGACTTGGTTAAATCTTATGGTCAATCAAGTCAATGCTGGATTAACGACCCAAAAGCTGGGGTTGGGATTCTCATTGGCAAATGGAGTGCTATTTGGGATTCAGAACATTCTAATTATTTGGTTAGGTGCCACATTGGTATTGGAGGGTAATTTTACAGTTGGTGTGCTGATGGCATTTATGGCGTATAAAGGCCAATTTGATAGTCGGGTTGCAGGACTAATCGATAAGTTTATCGAAGTTAAAATGCTTCAAATTGATGTAGAGCGTTTATCCGATATTGTGTTAACAGAACAAGAAAAATTATACGGTGATGCTGAAATCACAAATGTAGATCAGGTTGATAATGCAATTGAAGTCGAAAATCTGCACTTTAAATATTCAGAAAATGACCCTTATGTACTCAAGGGGATTAGTTTTAAGATTCCCCAAAATCAATCTGTCGCCATTGTCGGGGAAACAGGTTGCGGTAAGACCACATTGCTACATGTTCTGTTAGGCGTATTTAAGCAGAATGAAGGTGAAGTCAAAATCATGGGGCGTGACTTTGAACAATTAGGATTAAACGCTGTGCGAGATCAAGTCGCGACAGTGTTACAAGATGACATTCTATTTGCTGGTTCAATCGCAGAAAACATTTGCTTTTTTGATTCAAATCCAGACATGCAATGGGTACAAGAATGTGCAGCCTATGCCGCAATTCATGATGACATTAGCCGTATGCCAATGGGATATCAAACCTTAGTAGGTGATATTGGTAATATGTTGTCAGGAGGACAAAAACAACGAATTTTATTGGCTCGTGCTATCTATAAAAAACCAAAGATTTTATTTATGGATGAGGCGACCAGTAGTTTAGACGTATTAAAAGAACAAGAGGTCAATGCAAATCTCAAGCATTTAAATATTACCAAATTGATTATTGCACACCGTCCAGAAACGATTTCATCTGCTGAGCGGATTATCGCTTTACAAGATGGCGTGATTGTCCGTGATATGTTGACCAAGGATTTGCAATCTAAATGAAAATTACATACATCGCTTTCATTGTTGTTGGGTCACTATTCGGACATAGTTCGTTGGCTTATGCAGAGAGTTGGTTGTCAAAACTGACTCCAAATCTAAAAAAACAGCGCGAGATATTATGGTTTGATGAGCTCACGGTTCAGCATAAAGCCCGTGAGAATGAGACAAAACGTAAGGAAATAGAACAACAACTCAATCAAAATGTGTCACTTGATCTTCAAAATCAGAAAATGTTAAGTCAACCTCAATATTGTTTATCTCAAAATAATCTCAAGAATGAACAGCCAATAGAACTGATTGATGCCATTGAACGTGCAGTTTGTCGTAATCCTGAGACAAAAAGTACTTGGGTACAAACGCGTATTCAAGCTGCTCAGCTTAAAATCTCTAAAGCAAATTATTATCCTCAAGTGAATAGCACCTTGAATTACGATTGGTCACGTGATGATAATCAAGTAAAAGATCGTCCTGTTTTGAGTTATGACACTGACTTACGCCGTTACGGACTTGGAATAAGAGCCAATTGGCTACTTTATGATTTTGGTAGTCGATTTTATCAAGCAGAAGAAGCCGAAAAATTATTAGCGATGTCTTTGGCACAGCATGATGTTGCTTTGCAAAATATGATCATCAAAACGATTTCGACTTATTATCAAATTATTCAGGCTGAGTTAAAGTTAAATAATATTAATGAGTTGGTTGTACTTGCAGAAAAAAACTATGAAATTGCAAATGCTCGATATCGTGCGGGTGTTGGTATCAAATCAGATGCATTACAAATGTCCGCAAATTTGGCGAAAGTAAAGTCAGATCAAACTAAATTTTCAGGTGATTTAAAAATAGCAAAAGGACTTTTAGCATCATTAATGGGTGAGCCTGCATACCAAAATTTCCAAATTAATAATCAATTAAAAATTCCAAAAGAGCTAGGTCTTAAACCGATTGAAATCCTCATTCAGGATGCTGAAAAAATGCATCCAAAGTTTAAAGCTGCACAATATGATTCACTCGCAGCTGAAAATAAAATTAAGGCAATACAGCGGTCTAGATATCCATCTGTTAGTTTTAACGGCATTTATGATCAGCAAAAACAAACGAGTGACAGTTATGGCAGTGATCGCCAATCTCTACAAGCAGGTGTGCAAGTCAATTTCCCATTGTTTGATGGTTATAATCGAAAAAATCAAATTGTCGTTGCTCAAGAAAACTTAAAATTAAAGCAATTAGAGCAAGAAAGATTGAAGCTTGAAATTAATGCTGAAATCTGGAAAAGCTATAATGAGCTAAATGCAATCCATGACAATATTAAGGCGCTAACGATATTGAATCAAAGTGCTTCAGAAGCCTATGAAGTCGCCCAAGGACGTTATAAAGCGGGTGTAGGAAATTTACTCGAAGTGCTTAATGCTCAGAATGTGTTGAATGAAGCAAAAATGAATTATTCCACCTTGTTGACAGAGTTTTTAGTGGTGAGGTATCAACTTCTATCTAACATGGGGAACTTGAATATTTGGAATGAGACTCAAGCTCAATAAGCCTTTATAAATAAGAGATTGGAGTGATCAAAAAATCACTCCGAAACTAGAGATACGATTAAATAGCAGAATAGAATGGGAACATCCCAAATATTAATCCACTTGCAAGCATCACTAAGCACGTAATAATCGCCCATTTAATGGTAAATTTTTGGTGTTGACCAAACTCAATCCCAGCAAGCCCGCAGAGTAAAAAGGTAGATGGAACTAAGGGTGAGAGCAGATGAACGGGTTGACCAACAATCGATGCACGAGCCATTTCCACAGGAGAGATGCCATAATGTGCTGCAGCTTCAGATAAGATGGGCAGAACACCATAGTAAAAAGCATCATTTGACATAAAGAACGTTAAAGGCATGCTTAAAACGGCTGTGATTGGTGCCAAATATGGACCCATACTATCTGGAATAATCGCTACTAACTCTTTTGACATGGCATCGACCATACCCGTGCCAGTGAGTAAACCTGTAAAAATACCAGCGGCAAAAATAATACCAACGACATTTAAAGCACTACCAGCATGATGAGCGACTAAGCTTTTTTGCATATCAATATCACGATAGTTCACGACTAAAGCAATACACAATGCAATCATAAATAAAATAGGCATAGGCAAAATACCCATGACTAGGCTGGCCATCAGTGCAAGAGTTAATAATCCATTAAACCATCTCAAATGCGCTCGATTTGCCTCTGGGTTTGATGAAATTTGAATATTGTCGCCATGGCTAATATCCAATTCCATGATGCCTAATCTTTTTCGCTCCATTCGGCCATACATGGTTCCTAAAAAGTACAACCAACCAATGGCGAACAGCATCGGTAAAATCATAGAAACAAACACATCGCTAGGATCTACATGGAGTGCACTTGCCGCACGTGCAGTAGGTCCACCCCATGGCGTTAAATTCATGATTCCACTGGCTAACATCATGAGACAGGCCATAATTAAAGGGCTCATGCCTAATCGCTTGTAAAGCGGTAACATGGCAGCAACACAGATCATATAAGTGGTAGAGCCATCACCATCTAAAGACACGATCAATGTTAAGGTAATCGTACCTAATACTATTTTGAGGGGATCACCTTTTACCAATCTGAGAATAAATTTCACTGATGGATCGAATAAACCTGTATCAATCATGATGGCAAAATACAAGATAGCAAATAGCAACATGACGCCGCTAGGTGCTAACTTTTTAACACCATCTAACATCATTTCACCAAGTTCATTAAGTTGAATATGGTTCAAACTATCTACAAAAAAACCTAATCCATATGCAATTAGCGCAAAAAGAACGGGAATAAGCGTGAGTGCGACGAGGGGAGTCATACGTCTAGACATAATGAGGTACATAAAGCACAAAATCATGCCCAAACCAAGCAAGGTCAACATGGATCTATCCTTAGATTAGCGTTTTAATCAATATTGTTTCTATTACAGTATTTGTTATCTTTGAAAACGCCGACCATCTTAGAGAAATTTATGATTAAACTAAATATTGTTTAGAAAATATTAAAATAACCATAATTTTTATAAAAAATAGTAGTTAAAATTCATAAGTTTAAAATTTATATTTTGTGATTGGAGACATTAAACATGATTTTTAAGTGTGATAGTTGTAATAAAAATTGAGTATAAATTCTAATTTCAATAATTTTTGAAGGCGAAAAATCTCAAGTTTAATTAGATAAACTGAATAAAAAAATCCACCTGAGTGGTGGATAGTGTCTTATTCAACAGTTGATTCTAATTCTGCTTTTTCATCAAGTAATCTGGTCACGAGTAGTTGGTCAATTTTAAAATGGTCAACATCGACCACCTCGAATTTATAACCATTAAATACCACACTATCAGCAGGACGTGGAATCTTACGAAGTTTAAACATCATAAACCCAGCTAAAGTTTCATAGTTTTCATCATCAGGCATTTCATCAATTTCTAATGCATGCTTGACATCTTCAATAGGTGTACTGCCTTCAATCAGCCAAGAATGATCATCCCGCTTGATAATTTGAAGATCTTCATCCGTTGGCGTAACCCAGTCACCCATCACGGTAATCATAATATCAGATAGGGTAATAACACCAACCACCAAGGCATATTCATTGATCACAACGGCAAACTTTTCTTTACTAGATCTGAAGCGATCAAGTAATTCTGACAGTGTAAGTGTATCTGGAATCGTTAATACATTACGGATAGTGGATTCATTCAACTGATTAAATTTTTGATTATTTAAAATACGAATCAAGATATCTTTAGCATCAACATAGCCAATCACTTGATCAATATTTTCATTGCAGACTAAATATTTTGAATAGGGAAATTCAGCCAGTTTTTGACGAATACTTTCTTCTGATTCATTGATGGTAAAGAAAACTACGTTTTCACGTGTAGTCATGCTCGAAGGAACATTTCGTTCTTCAAGTTCAAATACATTTTCAATAAAGTGATGTTCTTGTTTTTGTAAGACACCTGCTTGTGCCCCTGCATCCATTACCGCGGAAATATCATCAAAAGTAATATTATCATCACGAGTAGTATTTACTTTGAATAAACGGAATAAGAGGTTGGCAATTGCATTGATAAACCAAGCTAATGGACGACAAACAGTAATGAATACCTGAATAGGATTAATTAAAGAGACAGCGATTTTTTCAGGTGCAATCATTGCCAATCGTTTAGGCATAAGATCAGCAAATAAAATAAACAGTGATGTCACTAAAGTAAATGACAATGCAAAACCAATTGATTGTGACCAAGGACCATCATAGAAACGATCGACCAAAATCACAAAATAAGGTCTAAATGCAGCTTCACCTAAAATCCCTCCCAAAATTGCAATAGCATTTAAGCCGATTTGCGAGGCAGCAAAGAAATCAGCTGAATTCTCTTGGAGCGTAAGCACTTTTTGTGCACGATCATCACCAGACTCAGCCAAAATTTTCAGTTTCACTTTACGTGATCCTGCAAGTGCGATTTCACTTAATGATAAGAATCCAGCTCCAGCAATCAAAATCATAATGATCACGAAATTCTGAAAGAGGCTCACACGAACACCTTTGTTTTTAAATTATTTATGAGGAAAGTTTTATCACAAAAAACATAGAGGTAGTGAATTTTTACACTACCTCAATATCATAGTTATTGAATAAAAATTTTTAAAGTATTGATTTAAATCAGCTCTACTCAATCAAAATTGTGAGAAGTGGGTATTGTTATTTGAAAGAAATTCACGATTTTCTTCCTCAGTCATTTGACGAGCAACATATAAAATCAACTGACGTAACCAACGATGAGCAGGATGATGATGTAATAGAGGGCACCACGCCATTTTGAGTTCAAATTCAGGAATGTAAAATGGAGGGTCTTTGAGCATCAAGTTTTGACTTTTAGCTTGTAGGCGAGCGATTTTCGTCGGTAATGTCGCAATGAGATCGACATTAGACGCTAATAAACCTGGCATTTGATAATGACGTGTAAATACCGAAATTTTGCGTTTTTGACCAATACGTTCTAAAGCTTGATCAATCCAACCTAAACCAGCTTGTTTTTCTGGGTTAACACCAAATCCTACCCCCATCCCAGTTTTAGAAACCCAGATATGTTGCGCATCTAGATAACTTTTTAGATTCAAATTATTTACGGCAGGATGCTTATTATTCAGTAAGCATGAAAAGCTGTCACGCCACACCAGAACCTGATGAAAACTTTGTGGTATTTCGTTGAAACGGTTGATGGCAAGATCAACTTTACCTTGTTCCATATCACGATAGGATACATCACTCGGTGTTAGAAAATCTAAAACAACATTTGGTGCTTCTGAACGCAGAGCCTTAACTAAGCGAGGCACAAGTGTAGCTTCAGCATAATCTGAAGTCATGATGCGGAAAACACGGTTTGACGTATAAGGTCTAAATTCTGTTCGTGGTTCTAAGATCATAGATAGATCAGAAAGAGCATCACGAATACGAGGCTGTAGTTCTAAAGCCCTTTCTGTAGGAGTCATTCCTTCAGAAGAGCGAATTAAAAGCGGATCATTAAATAAGTTACGAAGACGACGTAAAATATTACTCATTGCAGGCTGAGTAACACCCAATTGTTCTGCTGCACGTGTAACATTCTTCTCTCGCAAAAGAACATCTAAGTAAATTAAGAGATTGAGATCAACCCGCTCAAGATTCATAAAAAAAATACCGAAAATAAATTTTTGAAATCGTGGGGAATTATGCCATAAGCGCTTAGGTTTGTGTGTTTTTATGCTGATTTTTTCAGCATAATTTAACATATATTCATCAAATTTAAGTTTTTTTTGTCATAAGACAGACCCTATACATTTATTTAAAAAATAGGGCTTTAGTTGTTTTTGAAATTACCATGCTATGTTCTAAATTGTTTTTAGGTTTATCTCAATTTAAATGCTTTATTGTTGAGTCCATCAATATGGTTCACAGTTTAAAAAATATTCATTTAAAACTAACAGTTTATTAATAATGCTCTGTCAGAAAAGTCAATTGAACGGTAAAATCTAAAGATGTTTGAAGAAAAAATAAACGTAATGGTGAGCTTGATACTTAAGTCTAATGAATAAGAATTACTCAAATTGTGTTAAAAGTGTACAAATACTTATTTTATAAATTTTATTAAAATCAATAATTTATTGAATGGTATTTCATTTATATTACGACTTTAATCTACATATTTTTTAAATAAATACTGAGAATTAAACGAAAATATTGGATTAATTTCTAGAGTCAATCTAAGCTAAGTCCATAGCAACGAAGCGCTCTAAATCTGAACAATTAATACCGAGTAGATTTAGTCCTTCGATTGATAAATCCTAAAATTATATACAGGGTAAAATATCATGACTACATACCAAACAGCGATTGATGCAATCCGCGAATTAAAAGCAAAATTCGGCAACACTTGGGCAGACATCAGTCCTGAAGATGCTGCACGTATGCAACTTCAAAACCGTTTCAAAACGGGTTTAGATATTGCGAAATACACAGCTGCGATTATGCGTCGTGATATGGCTGCTTATGATGCTGATTCTAGCAAATATACTCAATCTTTGGGTTGCTGGCATGGTTTCATCGCACAACAAAAAATGATTGCGAACAAAAAATACTTCGGTACTACTGAACGCCGTTACATCTACCTTTCTGGTTGGATGGTTGCTGCACTTCGTTCTGAGTTTGGTCCACTTCCTGACCAATCTATGCACGAAAAAACTTCAGTTCCTGCATTGATCGAAGAAATCTACACATTCTTACGTCAAGCAGACGCAAAAGAATTAAACGACTTATTCCGTGCACTTAAAAAAGCGCAAGAAGCGGGTGACACTGCTAAAGCTGCTGAAATTACTTCACAAATCGACAACTTCCAAACTCACGTTGTGCCAATTATTGCCGACATCGACGCTGGTTTCGGTAACGAAGAAGCAACTTACTTACTTGCGAAGAAAATGATCGAAGCGGGTGCATGTGCACTTCAAATCGAAAACCAAGTTTCTGACGCGAAACAATGTGGTCACCAAGCAGGTAAAGTAACTGTTCCACACGAAGACTTCATTGCGAAAATCCATGCACTTCGCTATGCATTCTTAGAAATGGGTCTTGACGACGGTATCATCGTTGCACGTACTGACTCTGAAGGCGCTGACTTGACTCAAAAAATCCCAGTGGTTAAAGAGCCAGGCGATATCGCTTCTCAATACATCAGCTACTTAGACACCACTGAAATTGATATTTCAGAAGCGCAAGAAGACGAAATCCTAATCAAACGTGATGGTAAATTACACCGTCCTAAGCGTTTAGCTTCTGGTCTATATCAATTCCGTGAAGGTACTCAAATTGACCGTGTTGTACTTGACTGTGTAACAAGCTTACAGAACGGTGCTGACCTTCTTTGGATCGAAACTGCAACGCCAAACGTTGAAGAAATCGCTCACATGGTGAACCGTGTACGTGAAGTTGTGCCAAATGCAAAACTTGTTTATAACAACTCACCATCATTCAACTGGACGTTAAACTTCCGTCAACAAGCTTACGACCGTTGGGTTGCTGAAGGTAAAGACGTATCTGCTTACGACCGTGCTAAGTTAATGAGCGCTGAGTATGACAATACTGAATTAGCTGCTGATGCTGATGCGAAGATCCGTACGTTCCAAGCTGATGCTTCTCGTGAAGCAGGTGTATTCCATCACTTGATTACACTTCCGACTTACCACACTGCTGCGCTTTCTACACATGAACTTGCAGAAGGTTACTTCGGTTCTGAAGGTATGTTGGCTTATGTTGCTGGCGTACAACGTAAAGAAATCCGTGGCGGTATCGCTTGTGTTAAACACCAAGCAATGGCTGGTTCAGACATCGGTGATGACCACAAAGAAATCTTCGCTGGTGACAACGCGCTTAAAGCGGGTGACGATGCGAAAAACACAATGAACCAATTCTCTGCATAAGCACTGAACTGATTCAAAAAAACCCTGCGTAAGCAGGGTTTTTTTTATTGTTAATGAAATTATTTAACTAAATACATGAGCCAATTTAATTGATGTACAGATAGAAAAACAGTAATAGTAAAACCTAATAGATATTTTGAATAAAAGTAATGCCAAAGCTGTTACAATCCCGAAAATTTACATTTGTATATTTATATGTTTGAAAAATTTGCTGAACAGAGTTTAAATGCATTAGGTTGGGAAATTGATAACCATTGGCCCTTAGATTTAGACCAATGTGTCATGATTGCTGCACCACACACCAGTAACTGGGATGCTTTATACGCGCGATTAGCGCTCAAAGCTTTAGGTGTAAATGTCAGAATTACAATTAAAGACAGCTATATGAAGTTTCCATTTGGTCCTTTTGTCCGGGCTATGGGAGGGATCGGAATTAATCGCCGACCAAAGAAAGAGGGAGAGGAAAGACCAAGCATGGTGCAATTAATGGCAGATCTTTTTAATGATCATCCAAAATTGGTCATGTTGGTGACGCCAGAGGGAACAAGGTCAAAACAAGAAAAATGGAAAACGGGTTTTTACCATGTAGCAATTACAGCGAATGTCCCAATCGCTTTAGCATATATGGATTACAGTCAAAAAAAATGCGGTGTAGGTAAAATTATTTATCCTACTGGAGATATAGAAGTGGATATGGCAGAAATTATGGAATTTTATTCAAAGATTTCAGCTAAATTCCCCGAAAAATTTAGTGTTGACCAACGATATTCGCACAACAATTGATATATGGAGAAGGCAGAATAATCTGCCTTTTTTAATATAAGAAAATTGCGCTTAAGGTCAAAATAAAACCTGAAAAAAACAATAAAGTTAAGACAATCGACTTAAATTTTTGCTCAGATATTTGATAAAAAATTTTTGCTCCAATGATCGCTGGTAGGCTGACCGTGAAGATCAGAATCCACAAATAGGACAAGTGATTTACGTTAATGGTCTGGTTAAATAAATAGATGAGCAAAGTAAACAGTTGAATGGCAAAATTAAAATGTCGAAGAATGCTGCGTTGCTCATGTTTAGGAAGTTGTTTTAGCATCACCCAAGCCGAGGGAATTGCACCACAGAATCCACCGAGCCCACCTAAAATTCCACCCAAAAAACCAATCAAGCCGTCCATCCTGAGTCTGGTATCTTTTAAACAATGTAGTTGCGGATTAAAGAACATGAGTGGGCACCAAATTAATAAAAATATCCCAAGTAGTAATTTGAACGTGTCTGCATTGATATAATGAAGCAAAAAAGTACCCAAAGGTACTCCAATTAAGCCAGCGATAATATAGACCCAAACGATAGAAGGCTTTATAAAGGTTCTTGGTTCTTTATACATTGAAATGATATGACACCATAGTGATGCACAAACGACCAAGGGGGCGGTGATCTGAGGCGGTAGAATCCATACCCAAAAAGACATCGCAATAAGAGCGAAGGCAAAACCTGTGAGTCCTTGAATAAATCCAGCAAAAATTGCGCCTAGAATAAAGATACATAACGTCATAAGGTGACTGCATCAATTGCTAAAGCAGGAGTAAAAGAAAAATGCATGAGATCGTCGGATAAGGAAAACTGATCAATCCTAAAATAATATTTGTTATCTTAAAAATAATAAGAACAGCAATAGCTAGCAGTAAAGCGAATAAAAGCCCTGAAAATCAGGGCTTTTATTATTAATTGGAGTTAGGTTTTAGGTTTTGTGTTAGACCGTTGATGTCCCCACCCTGAATACCAAGTTCACTCATTAAGCTGTCAATAAGAGGTGCTTGCGAACGATATCTAAGTGCGCTATTCACCACTTGATCTGAAAGTGCAACGGATTGTGATTGATCTGCTTGATCAGCTGAAGTTGTGGCGCCAGTAATGCCACCAAGACCATTCACTTGTAATATCTTGATATCATCAATATTTTCCATTGGTTTAACACTTTCACGGATGATTTCAGGCAAATACTTCAAAAGTGCCAAACGAATTTGCATCTCAACTTGTTCACTTGACAAAATATTATTTGCTTCATTGACTGCGCGTGTCCCTTCAGCATCGACTTGGTATTGTTTTTCTAAAGCTTGAGCCAAAAGAATTTTAGCATCAGCTTCACCTTTAGCTTTCAAGCGGACTTTTTCAGCTTCTGCTTCAGCCGCAGTACGAACAGCTTCAGCCTCATCTACAGCAGCTTGTTTTGATGCCTCGGCAGCCACAGTAATTGAAATAGCATCAGTTTCTGCAGCCTGTTTTGCAGCAACAAGTTCAACCGCTTTAATACGCTCAGCTCGCTGTGTTTCACGAACAGTCACAACTTCTTCCTCAGCTTTCACTGCTTGCGCACGAGCTTGGTCAGCAAGTGCTTTGGCTTCAGATTCAGCACGAGATTTCTCGGCAATCGCGATTGCGCGATCTTGTTCCGCAAGTTCAATGGTTTTCTTTTGTTCTACTTGCGCTTGTTCAATAATTTGTGCTTTTTGAATATTTTGATTTTCGACATCACGTGCAGCTGAAATACGTTTTAATTCAATTTCACGTTCTGCAGCGATTTGGGCTTCTTCTGCCTCACGCTTTTTGGCTGCTTCTTGTGTTGCAATTTCAGCAAGTTGTTCAGCTTTTCGAATCGAAATTTCACGCTCTTGTTGCATCTTTGCGTATTCTTCTTCACGCAGGATTTGAAGGCGTGCTTGTTCAGCCTCTAAATTTTTCGCTTTAATGGCTAAGTCAGCATCTTGTTCAATATCGTTACGTTTTTTTCGTCGATCTTCAATAGTTTCTGTTAATTTTGTTAAACCTTCTGCATCAAATGCATTTTGTGGGTTAAAAAATTTAAAGCTGGTCTGATCAAGTCCTGTTAAAGATACAGTTTCGAGTTCTAAACCATTTTTGAACAGATCTTCTGAAACTACTTGTTGAACTTTCTGAACGAAGTCGACACGTTTTTCATGTAACTCTTCCATAGCCATTTCTGCTGCTACTGCACGCAGGGAATCTACAAATTTACCTTCAACCAAATCTTTTAATTCATTTGGTGACATGGTTTTTTGACCCAAAGTTTGTGCTGCGGTAGCAATCGATTCAGCTGTTGGCTTAACACGAACATAGAACTCAGCCATCACATCTACACGCATTCGATCACGCGTAATCAAGGCTTGATCAGCTGCACGTTTAACTTCTAAGCGAAGGGTATTCATATTGACAGGAATGACTTCATGTAAAACAGGAAGTACAATTGCACCACCTCCTAGTATAACTTTTTCCCCACCAAATCCAGTTCTGACAAATGAAACTTCCTTGCTAGAGCGTTTATATAGTCGTGCAATAATGGTTCCGATGACAACCAGTGCAATGAGAATAAGTCCTGCAATTATAATAATTTGATAAAAACTTGAACTAAACATTTTTTTCTCTAAGTTGATTTATTGTGAAATGGCTTGAAAGCCTTTGAGACTACGTTGTGTAAGTAAGACTTGCTGACCTTGTACGAATATTTCGTCAGCTTCAGGTTCGACTAAAATGTAATGTGTTTTACCAAAGCGATCTTTGAGTTTTGCTTGCGCAGGATAGTGCAGTCGAGCAGTGCCTAAAATGATTTCTGCTCGAAGTCCAATTAAATCGTCGCTATGAATTGCTGTGGTTTCATCTTTAGGGATGATCTTTACTATCCATCTTGAGAATAGCCGTACGAATGGCATACAGACCACAAGTACCAGTGGAGTAATGAGCCAGACTGTTAAAAATGATCCAAATACATGATGGATGATAGATTGGGCTAAGAAGCCAACAATTGAAAAGGTCGTGAGAAAGATGATCAGCCAAATTAATACAGGAATACGTCCAAGATAAAGCCAATCTAAAAATTGAATCCAAATACTAGATTGATGGTCA
The DNA here is from genome assembly GCF_056779755.1 of Acinetobacter sp. 24-47-66. Lineage (NCBI taxonomy): Bacteria > Pseudomonadati > Pseudomonadota > Gammaproteobacteria > Moraxellales > Moraxellaceae > Acinetobacter > Acinetobacter sp. 24-47-66. Next base: position 8,173 of record NZ_JBWYIL010000015.1, on the reverse strand, counting down.
ACGATCATTTCAGGAGAAGAATCTAATGAACTAGGTAGAAATTGCTCTAAAAATCCTTGACTACTGAGACCTGTTATTAATAGAAAGACTTCAAGAATGCCTATAAAAAACATTAAGCAGATACTAATACTGAAGAATAGGTTCGACGGATTTATAAACATGTCCCACATGGGTAGTCTCTTATAGATATTAGAATTTTTATCAAATTTTAATCAAAATAATAAAATAAAGTGATGTAATTATCAATTATATAATATTGATTTCATTTTTAATGGATTCAACATAAAAAAATACGCAGTGATTGGGGTGATCACTGCGCAGAACAACGAATCTGCTTACACAGTTTCGGTTAAGGAGAAATGTTATGAATTTTGGGGGTATTCATAACAGTAATTAAATGATATTCAATTTCATTTAGCAACTCATTGGTAGTCGGGTTAAAACGTGTAAGATTACGTTAATAAGTTTGATTGAAGGTTAATTTTAAATAGGCTAATAAATAGCCATAAAAAAAGCCGCAATGTGATGCGGCTTTAAGTGTGCTTATTTTTTAGGGATTAAAATTTAAAAACACCTAATCCAGCTTTAACTTCATCTAATGTTGCTTGCGTAATATCACGACATTTGTCAGTACCTGTTTTTAAGATATCCATAATATAATCAGGATCCTTAGCAAGCTCCATACGACGTTCACGAATAGGCGTGATCAACTCTTTTAGAACACCTTCAAGGCGTTTTTTGACTGTACCATCACCTAAACCACCACGACGATAGTGATCTTTAAGCTCTGCTACTTCTTCTGGATTTGGATCGAAAGCATCTAAATAAGTAAATACAACATTACCTTCCACCTGACCTGGATCTTCAATACGAAGATGATTAGGATCTGTATACATTGCATTTACAGCTTTTTTAATGTCTTTATCAGAAGCATCTAAGACAATTGTATTGCCCAATGATTTAGACATTTTAGCTTTACCATCAAATCCTGGTAGTCGACCAACATTCGATAGCAGAGCTTTACATTCAGGCAAAAGCTCTTGACCAATCTGACGATTTAAACGACGAACAATTTCATTTGTTTGTTCAATCATTGGAATTTGGTCTTCACCCACGGGCACAATCGATGCTTTAAAAGCAGTGATATCAGCTGCTTGGGCAACTGGATAGCATAAGAATCCAGCTGGGATGTCACGCTCGAACCCACGCATTTGTATTTCAGACTTAATCGTAGGATTTCGTTCTAGTCTTGAAACTGTGACAAAGTTTAAATAAAGCATGGTCAGCTCATTCAAAGCTGGCAAGCTTGATTGAACGCAAATTGTTGTTTTTGTCGGGTCGATCCCAACAGCGAGATAGTCAGTTGCAACTTCAATAATATTACGTCTAACTTTTTCGAAGTTATCAGCATTGTCTGTAAAAGCTTGTGCATCAGCCAATAATAGATGTTGGTGATGGGAATCTTGCAAACCTACTCGTGAACGTAAAGAACCGACAAAGTGGCCTAAATGAAGTTGTCCAGTTGGACGGTCACCTGTCAAAATAACAGGGCGATTATCTTGATTACTCATTTTCTATACCAAAGTCATCAACACTAGGGCTGAATTTTTAAAATTTCGTAATATTGTACGGCATTATTTTTTTTTATGTCAGCATAAAGCATCGAAAGAATCGAATTAAAAACACCTTATTTGAGATCGTATTAATAATGTTGATACAGAATAAATTGAAATAGAAGAATAAAATTCCAAAAAACAAAGAAGGATAACAATAATGGCAAATAGTTTATTGGTGCTATTAGATGATATAGCCACCATTCTTGATGATGTTGCTCTGATGAGTAAAATGGCTGCAAAAAAAACGGCCGGTGTATTGGGTGATGACTTGGCACTCAATGCTCAACAAGTTAGTGGTGTGAAAGCCGACCGTGAATTGCCTGTCGTTTGGTCTGTTGCAAAAGGCTCATTTGTTAATAAATTAATTTTGGTTCCATTAGCATTATTAATTAGTGTGATTGCACCTTGGCTTATAAATCCTTTATTGATGTTAGGTGGATTATTTTTATGTTATGAAGGTGTAGAAAAAGTAATTCACTCATTACACCATAAAAAAGCTAAAACATCTGAACAGGCCGAAAAAGAACTTGAAAACTTAAATGTAGATCTAGCAACTTTTGAGAAAGATAAAATCAAAGGCGCGATACGAACAGACTTTATTTTATCTGCTGAAATTATCGTGATTTCATTGGGTACAGTTGCAGCAGCTACTTTTGGAATTAAGGTTGCAGTCTTGTCAGTCATCGCAATTTTAATGACGATTGGTGTTTATGGTTTGGTTGCTATGATTGTTAAAATTGATGATTTGGGATTTTATCTCGTCAAACAAACGTCTGCATTGAAACAAAGAATTGGTCAGGGCTTACTTGCTTTTGCGCCTAAACTTATGAAGACACTAACCATTGTCGGAACAATCGCGATGTTCTTGGTTGGTGGCGGTATTATTAATCATACCATTCCATTATTTCATCACTTTACTGAAGATTCTGTCGATTATATTGAACATATTCCAAATGTAGGCAGTATCATCGGTGCTTTAACCCCGACGCTCTTAAACTTTGTCATAGGCTTTATTGCAGGACTTATTGTTTTGGTCGTTGTTTCAGGAATACAAAAACTATGGAACGCTAGAAAAGTTTAGAGTTTGATGAAATAACGTATTATATGAAGTTATATGATTAAAAAGGGCTGAGATTATGCGTTGGAAAGGCCGGAGAGTAAGTAGTAATTAGAAGATCGCCGTGGAGGCGGTGGGGCTAAAGCTGGTGGAATTAGTATTCTCGGTTTAGTTGTTGCATTTGTTGCTTGGAAATTTTTTGGGGTTGATCCACAACAAGCCTATCAGGCAACTAAACAAGTGACTTCTAACAATCAGCAACAAGCGATAGGGATTGAAAACCCAACACCCGAGCAACAAGAAACAGCGGCATTTGTTGGTACGGTACTCGCTGATACTGAAGATACATGGACCACCGTTTTTCAAAAACAGGGAATGCAATACCAAGCACCGAAACTAGTGATGTTTAGTGGTGTAGTCAATTCAGGCTGTGGTACAGCCCAATCAGCGATGGGGCCATTTTATTGTCCTGCAGACCAAAAAATCTATATTGATACTGATTTTTTTAAAGATATGCGTCAGCAAATGGGTATATCGGGTGAACGAAATCAATCAGAATTATCTACACAAAATGCTGCTGGTGACTTTGCACAAGCTTATGTGATTGCGCATGAAGTCGGACATCATATTCAAAATCTTTTAGGTATTTCAACTCAAGTCCAACAAGCTAGACAACGAGCTACTGAAGCTCAAGGGAACCAATTATCAGTCCGTTTGGAATTGCAAGCTGATTGTCTAGCTGGTGTGTGGGCAAAAGATACACATCAACGAACCCAATTCTTGGAACAAGGTGATGTTGAAGAGGCAATGGATGCGGCGCATAAGATTGGTGATGATTATCTTCAGAAAAAGGCTAGAGGACATGTGGTTCCTGATAGCTTTACCCACGGGACAAGCCAACAAAGAATGTATTGGTTCGAGCGTGGCATGAAAACAGGTGATGTGAATCAATGTGATACATTCAATGCCTCAATCTAAATCTACCAAGCAGAATCGATTGATTTTTTTGCAAAGTTAAAACATGTAGCCTGCTAATGGAATAATTTATTAGGAAGGCTACACATCTTTAAAAAAAAGGGATTGCGAGTAATCATTCTTTATATAAAATAAATAAATGGCTATAGTTTTTTCATTTAAAATTTAAATGATCTCATTTAAATAAAACATATCATAGAGTGCAAAATGGGCAACTTTTTTTTTCTCCAAGTATTTACAGTGGTTTTTGCCCTCTCAATTGCCACCACCATATTCAATAAACGAATTCTAGGTTTTCCCCAAGCGATAGGGGTGCCAATTGTTTCAGCAATTTTTGTCTTTATTCTACAATGGGCCGCCAATTTATTAGGGGATAATCGTTTTATCACCATTAATTTGGCGAATATTGAAGAAGCAGTACGTCATATTGATTTTTATGATTTTCTCGTAAATGGTGTTATTTGCTTCATTCTTACATCGTCGGCATTGAAATTTAAAGTGTCTGATTTAAAAGTATATTGGAAGCCAATTAGTATTCTTGCCACTATTGCTTTGGTTTTGTGTGCAGCATTGTTTGGTGGATTATTATTTGGATTTCAATATTTGATTGGTAACCCTGTACCAATACTCGTACTTTTATTACTCGGTTCTGCTTTAGGGGCTACAGATCCAATCGGAATCAAAGGGGTACTCAGTTCTGTACGTGCACCACATCATCTAATGGTGAAATTGGAGGGTGAATCACTTTTCAATGATGCAATGTGTATTGCTGTATTTATGACGTTGTTGAATGTACTTGAAGGCGAGCATTTTAGTCTGTTACTGACACTACAAACACTCCTTTATGAAATTGTGGTAGCTGTAATTATTGGTTTGGTATTTGGTTGGGGGATTTTACGATTGCTTCGCGGGAAGCATGAAATGGAATCATTAATCCTAACGACAGCTTTACTGGCTTGTGGTTCATATTTGGTTGCTTTATTTGCTCATGCATCAGCACCAATCGCATGTGTGATTGGTGGACTTATTGTTGGTAATAAATGGAAAGAAATTTTACAAAATCGTGAAATCCAAGAAGTAAATCACTTTTGGCATACAGTTGAAGGTATCATTAATTCTTTTTTATTTACTTTAATTGGTTTAGAGCTGTTTATTCTTGATCTTAATGCCAGCATGATACTTGGCGGTATTATCGCATTTGTAATATTACATATTTCTCGTTTTGCTGCGAACTTTCTTGCTTTTGCATTCTTCCCATCGTTTCGCAAGAAAAGCTATAACGGTAGCCTAGCAATTTTATCATGGGGTGGAGTAAGAGGAGGAATTTCATTGGCTCTAATTCTCGCGGTTGCTAATGTCCCAGAGTTAAGGCAATACAGTAGTATCTTGATTGGTTATACCTTTATTGTTGTTTTATTATCGGGCGTAGTATGTGGTTTAGGTTTGCCAGCAGTTATGAATGCTTTCTATTACAATCCTAATGAGGAAAAAGAGGGCTTAAAGGGACTATATCAGCGATTATGTAATAAGCTTAATCGTAAAGGATTTAAATATATTGTTGGTGAAGATAGTAAAGGTAATGAGATTATTACGATTTATAATCCTGAAGTAATATTAGATCGGACTTCTGATGATGGTGTGGCAATCGTCCATCATCCAGCTAAAGCTGAAGAGGTGAAAAAATTAGAAAATCCAGAAAATTTCTAAAAAATTATATTTAATTGAAGCAAGCATGATAGTGCTTGCTCTTTTTTTTTATGAATTAAGCATGATCAATGCAGAAGATAACAGTGATATTGTTTAAATATTTTATTCAGTTACGCAGAATTTTATCGATGAAATATAAAATTAAAATGTGAAAATTACATCATATTTAAAGCAAAATTTATTTCTTAACTTACTAAAAAGTAAGTATTAATTTTCAATATAAAATGAAAAGTATACTAGTTTACTAACATTAAAATGTTAGGTGGACAAGTTACCGTATGTAGTTAAACTAAATATAGCAGAAATTATGATAAGTAAGCCTTTGAAATTTGGTGACCTGAAATATCCTAAAAGTAAGAAAAATATTAATTCTTTTGTCATAAGTGTTTGTAAATAAAGTATATATTTTTATTGTGGATGAGCGGTTACAAAAAGCTGATAAAAGACGCAAAATCTATTCGCATTAAATCTTAAAAATGTGATATAAATCTCACTTATAGATAATAGTGTCTATCTTTTTTGTATCTTAGATGTAGAAAGATCGATAAAAATAAAATTTATAAGTGAGAATTTACCATGGCTAATATCTCCGTAATATCTAAAGAGAGTCATCAGGTATTAGAGAATGTCAACTCTAGTCAAGTGGGGCTTAACGAAAACTCTGTAGTTGTCGTTCAAGTATCTAAAGATGATGTAGCTTCAATCACTCGTGATAATAATAATGCTCTAATCAATTTGCGTAATGGTGAAGTGATTGTGATTGAAAACTATTTCAATCCTTCATTTGCTGATAACAGCCTCGTATTCCAAGATGAAAGTGGTCAACTTTATTGGGTTAAATTTACCAATGAAGATGGCTCAATTGCAGAAACAATTCTGTATTACCCAATCGAAGAAATCGAACCTCTTCTTTATTCCGATGATTTTATCGGTGGTATTCTCCCTTGGTTAATTGGTGCTGGTGCAGCTGGTGCAATTGCAGCAGTCGCAGATAATGGTTCTGACTCTAATCCTACACCTAACCCTCAGCCAAAGCCAAATGCATTATTAAATGCACCAATCGTCATTGATGATGTGCCAGAGCATATTGGTGAAGTTGCTGATGGTGGTGTAACAAATGATGCTCGTCCAGAAATCAAAGGTTCTGGAGCTCAACCTGGTGCAATCATCAAAATCTATAATGGCGATGAACTAATTGGTGAGACTGTTGCATTGTCTAATGGTGATTGGAGTTTTACACCTGATCAAGATTTAAAAGATGGTATCTATGAGCTTTCTGTCACACAAACTGTAAGTGGTCAAGAAAGTGATAAATCACCGATTAAGACAATCACGCTTGATACTGTCCCACCATCAGACATCACTATTGATGAAATTGGAAATAAGGGTGAAACAAACTCAGAAACACCTAAATTATCAGGTGAAGGTGAGCCAGAATCTAATGTCGAAATAGAAATTAAAGATAAAGATGGAAACGTGGTTGATAAAGATACTGTTCCTGTTGATAAAGATGGTAAATGGGAATATACACCTGAGAAAAACCTGGATGAAGGTAAATACGAAGTTATCGTAACGCCTATTGATAAATCAGGAAATAAAGGTGAAGAAGAAAAACAAGAATTCAATGTTGACTTAACTCCTCCAGACATAGACATCGATCCAATCCCTACTGATCCTGAACCTGAGGGTTGGGATACAGCAACGAATCAATCAACTTTTGCAATTGCTGCAATCGCAAATACTCTTTCGGAATCGGAGAATAATCCAGTGAATACAACTAAAAATCAAACTCCTACATTTACGGGAACCACTAAAGATAGTGAGAGCGTAAAAGTAGTGATTCGCGATAGTTCAGGTAAGATTATCGCAGAAGGTCCTGCTACAGTGACCAACGGTAAATGGCAGTTTAAATCACCTGTAACATTAGCTGAAGGTGACTATAAACTAGAAGCAACAGCATATGACGCGGCTGGTAATAGTAAAGTCGCTACTTCAAGCTTTACTGTGGATATTACTCCACCTAAAGTAACGATTGAAGAGTTACCACTTACGAACATTGATGCGCCTACCTTTAAAGGTAAAACTGAAGATGGTGCAACACAAGTACGTGTTGAAATCAAGGATGCGGCTGGCAAGGTTGTTCAATCTGCAGTTGTGAATGTTGCAGCTGATGGTAGCTGGACATATAAGCCATCTAAAGCGTTACCAGATGGTACATATAGTGTCGAGGCTTCAGCTCGTGATGCGGTAGGAAATGTAAGTCAACCTGCTAAAACTACGGTTGAAGTTGATACAATCGATCCGGAAATTACAATCGATCCTCTAGAAGATACTAGTGATACAACTCCTGAAATTAATGGTAAGACTGAACCAGGCGCAACAGTAAAAGTTGAAATCTTAGACAAAGATGGCAACCCTGTAGCAACAGGTGATGCGACTGTAGATCCTGAAGGTAACTGGACGTTCACACCGACTGAAGCACTACCAGAAGGTGAATATACAGTTAAAGCTGAAGCGAAAGATAAAGCTGGTAACGTTGGTGAAGCGACATCTAATGGCTCATTTAAAGTTGATACAACTGCACCATCTGATACCGATGTAACGATTGATCCAATTGCGGATACAAACGATACAACACCAGAAATCACAGGTACAACTGAACCAGGAACAACAGTAAATGTCGTTGTTAAAGACAAAGACGGTAAAGTTGTTGCAGAAGGTCCAGCGACAGTTACAGGTGACACGTGGACATATACACCATCAGTTGAATTGGCAGATGGCGAATATGACGTAGTTGCAAAAGCAACAGATCAAGCAG
>NZ_JBWYIL010000014.1:0-64638 GCF_056779755.1 Acinetobacter sp. 24-47-66 | reverse complement strand
CCTAGATCCAACCTATTCAGCTAAATCCTTGTTTTTCAACAAGTTTTAATCAACATCACCGCCGATGGATGTGCATTCTACAGCATTCCTCTCCCAATGCAACCTCTTTTTTAAAATTTAATTATATTTTCTTAACAAGTGATTATATTTTCTACAAAATCACTCTTTTTTCACGGTTAATTCACATTTTTTGTGCAAATATACTTTAGTAAACTGCTTTCAACTCTCGCTATAATGGCGTTATTCTGTTCGTACTTACTATTTATTTAATAAGACTAATATTCAGCTTTTATTCTAGGATGTTTTTATGCAGTACTCTCAACTTCTTTGGGTCAGTATGTTAAGTATTGGTTTAGCTGCACCCGCTTACGCCCAACAACCTGAGATTGCAGGCAATAAAGTTGCTGACGATACTGCATTATCTACATCTGATGAATTGTCTGCCACAAATGATAATAATCAGCCTTCAGACAACGATACTGCTAACGCCTCAAACCCTGCTTTAGAAAATTCAGTTAATACCAATGGATCTATCAAAGATTTAAAAAATTTAAAAATTGATAACTTCAAAGTCAATGCAACAGCAGCATTACCTGAAAATGAAAAAGATCCACTTCAACCTTTAAACAGACAAATCTATGCATTTAATGATGTTGTCGATCAAAATGTCTTGCGCCCTATAGCTGTGCAGTACGCTGATAAAATTCCAGAACAAGTTAGAGATTCAGTACGTGGCTTCCGAGACAATTTGGGTGAGCCATGGAATGCTGTAAATCAGGTTGCTCAAGGTCGCTTTAAACGTGCCGCACAAACGTTTGGTCGTTTTACATTAAATACAATTACAACGCTTGGTTTCGCTGATCCTGCACGTCGCTTATCTCTTCCGATGGAAGATGAGGATTTTGGAACTACTTTAGGCTATTACGGTGTCCCTTCTGGTCCTTACCTTGTTCTACCCTTTATGGGCCCAAGCACCTTCCGTGATACTGTTGGCCGCGTAGTAGATAGTCAAGCACGCCCTCAAAAATACCTACTCGATGGTCATGATCGTATTTATTATAGTGACTGGGCACTTAGCGCATTAGATACACGTGCTCAACTTTTAGAGATTGAACAAGTCTTGCAAGGTGATAAGTATGCAGCAATGCGTGATGCCTACTTACAACGAAAAAACTATGTTATTGCTGAAAAACGCGGTTTAGAAACTGGTTCTGGACTATTTATTGAAGATGATTTTTCAGATGATGAATCCTTCATGGATGAATCTATCGAATCTGAATAAAAGCCATATGTAAGTTAAAGTCTAAATCTTTTGTTTTTAGACTTTAACTTGGCGTTCGATATAAGTTCGTCTAAGATAGTTTTATAAATAAAGCATTTAGGATTGATTCTTTCATCTATGTATTTCATTCAACCCACTCGTGACATCCATCTTCTAGATAGCGTTCTAGAGGCTCTGCCGAGTTTACAAATGATTCATATAGATGATCTTCATCTTTACGATTCAACCATCATTGCCATTAGTGATGTTAATGATTTTCTGCAATATAAATGGACCCTCCCTACGATCGTGATAGGTCATGCAGATGAGGGACTTCAACTCTCGCAAGCATGGGAACTTGGCGCACTCGCTGGCTGGATTTGGGACCGTCTTCCAAAAGATCTCGCAAAATCGATTGCTAAAATTGAAGCAAAATACAAACGCAATCAGGACAGCCGCGACCTGCCCTCTGCAGCTGAATTACAAAAAAAACTATTACCCAACCCAATCGACCTACTTAATTATAAAGTCGAGACTTTATTTCAACCGTCAGCTTACTTATCTGGTGATTGGTATGATTATTGGAAACTCAGTGATCGTGAAATCTTATTTTATCTCGCGGATGTTTCTGGACATGGTGTAACAAGCTCACTTCTTACCTCTTGGATGGCTGCATTTCACGGTAGATCGAAAACCCCACGAGAACTTCTCAAAAAACTTAATGGCATGCTTTTGCAAGAGAACATTGAAAAGCATATTACAATGATTGCAGGCACATTGAATCTAGAGACCCACCAACTTAAGTGGTCCAGCGCAGGGCATTACCCTCCAGCAATTATCTTTGAACCTAATCAGGATGCTCGTATCCTCAACACCAGCAGTTTCCCCTTAGGGCTTACTGAAGACCTCGAAATTGAAGAGTTTGAATGTACGTTGAATCGTGGAGCTCGTTTTATTATTTGCTCAGATGGTGCGCTTGAACCTTTTGATGGTGGTTTGAATGAACAATTCACCCAATTGGTCTATCACTTGCAAAATCAATCATTCGAAGTTCCTGAACATGTTGCAGATGATATTGCAATACTCAGCTTCCAACGTCTAAATTAAGTTAATAATCAATAGTGTAGCTGTTTAGAAATCGATCTACGACTGAAGACTACTTGAGTATCGACTTGCGCTATGTGATAATTTTAGCATCCTTTCTGCAAATGGCATTTATATGTCAACAGGTCATGTTGAATATGCAAGCTTGGATGGTACGCACATTTTCAAACTTATTGGAGAAGTGCGCGCTCAATCTTGTATAAGCCTTGATAAATTATTATCTCGGATTGAACAACAACAAAACGTCGTAGGCGCAATTGTTGATTTAACCCAAACTACATTCATAGACAGTACTGTGCTTGGAATCCTCGCAAAACTAGGATTAAAGCTCAAACAAGTGCATCAAGTTCAAGCTGTTATGTTATCTACTAACCCAGATATCACTACACTTGCGAACAGTATGGGTCTTGGTCAGGTTTTCGTAATTTTAAACTATTGCGGAGATCCGAATGTGTGCACGCGCGCTTTATTGGACGAACACATCACACATAATGCAATGCTTTCAACTGTATTAGATGCTCATCGTACATTAATGAAATTAAATGCTGATAATCAAAATATGTTCGAGCCTTTGGTTAAGCAATTAGAACAACAACAAGATACCATCGATCACAGCATCTGATATTCTCTTAAGCATACTGAGCGCTTAAGGAGAACCTCATGACAACCTTACTTTCTGTCACCCAAATGAACTCCCAAAATGATATTGAAAATAACTTTCAAGTCATTGAATCATTGTTAGCAAAAAGTAAGAATCAAGGGGCCTCCTTGATCGTTTTCCCGGAGAATTTCGTTTGTTTTGCGGCAGGCAAACAGCGTGAGACTGCTGAACGATTTGAAGAAATACAATCTCGTTTAGAACAACTTGCTCATCAATATCAAATGTGGATTGTTGCTGGGACACTCCCCTGTCCTTTTCGCCCAGACGGCACCATTGTGCCAGATAGTCGTGTCAGAACAACCAGTCTTTGTATTAGCCCTGAAAAGACAGAAGCACGTTATGACAAGATTCATTTATTCGATGTTCAAGTCGGTGATGCGGTAGGTGGATATCAAGAATCTAAGTATTTTGAACCAGGTGATCAAACCGTCATTGCTAAAACTCCATTTGGCAATATTGGTTTAATGGTCTGCTATGACCTTCGTTTTCCTGAACTTGCTTTAAAGCTGCGCGCACAAGGCGCAAATATTTTAACAGCACCTTCTGCTTTTACTTACACGACAGGTCAAATGCACTGGCAATTACTTTTACAAGCTCGTGCCATGGATAGTCAATGCCAAGTTTTAGGCTCAGCTCAACAAGGGTGGCACGGTGAAAAAAGACAAACCTGGGGTCACTCTGGTGCTGCGAATTCTCGTGGTCAATTGTTAGATATCATCTCTGAAGAAGGTGCTCAAATGATTACAGTTCCGTTTGACATCGATGCACAGAAAAAAATTAGAGAATCGATGCCATTAATTCAGCATCGTAAACTTATTCAGCTTTGACCTGCTCAGACATAAAAATTGAATACCAAGCTTTACAAAATTACCGCTTATCATTCCTTTTAAATCAGAGAGTATAGATATTCACCTATACTCTATCTGGAAGGAATCATGTCATTAGAAAAAGTTGTTTATACCGCACATGCAAAAGCTACTGGTGGGCGTGATGGTCGTGCTACATCATCAGATCAAATTTTAGATGTTCAGCTCGCTGTACCAAAAGAAATGGGTGGTCCCGGTGGTGGAACAAATCCAGAGCAATTATTTGCTGCTGGTTATTCTGCATGTTTCTTAGGTGCGATGAAATTTGTTGCCAACCGCGATAAATTGAAAATCACACCAAATGCTTATATTGAAGGCGAAGTGAGTATTGGTCCTATTCCAACTGGTTTTGGAATAGCAGCCACTTTAAATATTCATCTGGAAGGCTTGGATAAAGAGGAAGCTCAAAAGCTGGTAGATGCTGCTCATATCGTTTGCCCATATTCAAATGCAACACGTGGCAATATTGATGTGACCTTGAATGTGATTGTTTGATCCAGTTGTTTCAATCCTAAAAATCACGCTGAGATGCATATGCATCTCAGCTTTTTTGTGGTTATAAGTTAATTTCAACTTAGAAAAAGAAATTTTATATTAGGTGGGATCAAGTAGATTTATGTGTATCTAAAGGAATAATGACTCTTTGCCTCAGCTTGCAGTAATCAGTCCTGCAGCTTAATTTAAAGAAAAATAGTGATTTGGAGATACCTCCACTAACTAGTTCAGTATCTCCAAAATTTCCGTCTTCAACTATATCAATTCAAAAGTACATATGTCTTTTTGACTATTACTCTTTTAATCTAGCAAGTAAACTATTTAAAAAGTATTGCTAAGTCAATTAAGGCGGGCGTTGTAATTGAGCCGATCATTGACTTCATAACACTAGGCGTCCCATTAACGGAAATAGCTGGACGTGCACGAGGAGTTGTAAGTGCTGTATCGCTATTTAGATCTATACGGTATAGGATAGAAGCACCATTATTGTTGCTTATCGCCGCTAGAGCTAATCCATTATCACCACCAGCAATATCGAAACCATCATTCAAGCTTAAGTTCACGCCAAGACTACCTAATCTCACCAATGTTCCATCATTGGGTGGAACTTGCTTCGTCAGTAACTGATTGGCCTGATCTAGATTAAATAATTCGGTGCTAAGAGCTGAAATAGGTGTTTTAAAACTGTTGGTATATGCCGCAGCGCTAATCACTGCATTTGTGATCCCATTAATTTTGCCATCTTGAATGGTTTCACCCGTATCGACATTGATTCGCAGATTTTGCCCTGAATTACTGATGACTCTTAAACGGTCAGCCGTTGGATTGAAGTCAACAGCAAACTGTGTGCCGTCTAGAGTACTAAAGTTACTACCCGTGCCTGCTTTAAGTGCAGTCACAAGTGTTGCAACACCAGAATTTGGGTTAATGGTATACAAGTTTGCTTGATTAGTTAAACCATATAGTGTATCGGATTTATCAGTAGCAGTACGTAATCTAAAATCAATACCTACGAATTTTTCATTGACCAATACGCCTGTAATTTTTTGTTCGGTCGTATCATTTGGACTATTGATTTCAAATCTAATTAAAGAATTATTATTGGTCAACCCAATTCCTTTTGAAGTGGTTTCTTCTGCTCGATTAAGCGCAATCCCACGAATGGAGGTTTGACGATATTCGTTAGGCAAGTCGCTTGTCTCAAAAATAGCGTTATTGGTCGTTCCGACTTGAGCAAGATTAACTTGAAATAGTTTATATGCACCCGAGACTTTTAATGCAGCAAAACCAATATTATTTATTGGGTCTATATCAAAACCACCGTTATTCGATACATCCTGACCTAAGGGTGCAGAGATACCTAATGTTCCGGCATTTGCATTTTGCAGATAAATGCGATCTGTCGAAGATTCGATACTGTATAATTTTGTACTTGCCGTTCCAGCAAAAGCATTGGTATAAGCTGCGGCACTTACTTCGGTTGTAGCATCACCAACCCGACTAATTTCTCCATCGGTGATGGTGAGACCTGTATCAACATTAACTCTTAGGTTTTGACCATCTTGACCAATAATTCTTAGACGATCCGCAGCAGGGTTGAAATTCACGCTAAGCGCATCAGGATTGGAAGTAATTTTACTAAAAGCTGCATTACCATCTGTCGTATCTGCTGGATCAGCTGTCATTTTAATAACGAATTTTGCTACTCCAGAACTTGGATTTAACGTGTAAATATTACCCAACAAACCTACTGCATATAACTTTCCATCACTTGGACGATGGTCCATTCCAACCAGTTGATCCCCAGAAACTAAACCTGAAATTTTAATATTTGAAATCAGCGAACTAGGTTGGTCATGATTGAGTGAGCTAATCATACCGTCACTGGTCAGTACCAAGAGATTACCAGTAGCATTTGTTGGAGGAATAGGCTCAGATGAATTTGAATCATTACATCCAACTAATCCGATACCACCGAGTACGGTGAGGGTGCAGATGAGTGTTTTGAGTTCCATGTATAATTTTCCTTAATTACTGATATTTGATTTTGAAGAACTTCTGATTACACGGTTCAATATGTAAAACAACTCAGCTTTGCTGAGAAACACGTCGAGGTATCTTTAGACTTGGAAAGGATCATTCTCTATAGTTAAGCATGTAGAATACATAGAAATGTAGATCTTCAAGTTCAATGTCTGTCGCATGTTAATTAACCATATGTTTTTATTATTTTTTAGTAAATATATGTTTTATAGCTATTGTTTTGTATTGTTAGATCTATTTGGTAATACTTCACAGATTTTTCACATTATGTATGAAACCAAATGCAAAATTAAATTATCACATTGCAAAATCTAAATATTACATAATCTTTAATTTTGTAAAATAATTTTAGTGAGATGTCTTACAGTAATGGCGTTTTGACATAAGATAATTCATAAATATTCCTATAATTGACCTTATAAACCTTATTCAAAATTATTTTTATTTATGAATGTAATTCATTACCTTATGCGAATGCGAAATGCCCAACTATTATAATTGGGCTCTTTTGTTGAATCCTCAGCTTTCGAGCTTACTTTCAAATCAGCGCTTCTTCGTTTTATCGAGAATTATTAAATAATCTCTGAATCACTCCGCCGCTTCATTTGTTACTCGAAGTACTTCCTCTAATGTACTCTTACCTTCAAGCACCTTTCGTAACCCATCATCACGTATCGAACCTGACTGCTGACGAGCATAGTTTTCAACTTCAAACTCTGCAGCATTCCCATGAATCAGACGGCGCATTCCATCATCAACAGGGACGATTTCATAAATGGCGGTACGACCACTAAAACCTGTATGCGCACAATGTTCACATCCCTCTGGTTGAGGCAGATTGAGTGCAGTACCATCATGGACATTCTTAAAAATTTCTTTTTCAAAATCATCCGCGGCACGCCAACTATGACAATGCGAACACAAAGTACGAACCAATCGTTGCGCAATCACACCAATTAAAGAACTCGATAGAAGGAATGGCTCAATTCCCATGTCTTTTAAACGCGTCACTGCACCAATCGCAGTATTGGTATGCAACGTCGACAATACCAAGTGACCCGTCAAGGATGCTTGCACAGCAATTTCTGCAGTTTCTAAATCTCGGATCTCCCCCACCATTACCACATCTGGATCTTGACGAAGCATCGCTTTCAATGCACGCGCAAATGTCATATCCACTTTAGTGTTAACCTGAGTTTGTCCAATACCTTCAAGTTGATATTCAATTGGATCTTCCGCGGTCAAAATATTCTTAGATCCGTCATTTAAATCCGAGAGTGCAGCATAAAGTGTCGTCGTTTTACCAGAACCTGTCGGTCCGGTCACGAGAATGATACCGTGAGGACGATGCACTAATTGGGTTAATCGCTCGTAATCATCTTTCATCAGACCCAAATGGGTCATATTTAAACGACCTGCTTGCTTGTCTAAAAGACGCATTACTACGCGCTCACCATGTGAAGAGGGTAAAGTCGAAACACGGACATCCACCTCACGACCTGCCAGTCGTAAAGAGATACGACCATCCTGAGGAATTCGCTTTTCAGCAATATCAAGTTTTGCCATTACTTTAATACGTGAAACTAACAATGGGGCAAGTTCACGACGTGGTTGCACGATTTCTCGAAGTTGCCCATCAACACGTAAACGAACCGATAACTTTTTTTCAAAAGCTTCAATATGTATATCTGATGCACTCACTCGAATGGCTTCGGACAATAATGCGTTAATCAATCTAACAATCGGAGCATCGTCTTCCTGATCCATCAGATCTTCTGCTTCAGGTACTTGATCGGCTAAACTTAACAAGTCAGGATGATCTTCTAAACCAGCAGCCACTTGCTGAGACTCGCCTGTCTCGCCAGCATAACTTGAACTGAGTAACTGACTAAAATCTTGTTCAGTCGCCAATTGATATTTGGCTGTATGCCCCACGTAACGGCGTGCTTCTTGCAAAGCAACCAAAGCAGTATCTTGACGACGGACAATAAAAACTTGATCCCCTTCATAACGCAACAAAACGCCATGCTTTTTTGCAAAACTATACGGTATTTGTATTTGTTTAAGTACTTGCATAAGGGATGATAATCATGATTAAAATTACCTCGAGTGTACTCTAAGCATTTGACAGCGTGAAGACAGTTTTTTAATGAATTTATTTAAGGATATTCCCTATTGTCACTAGATCAGAAACTTGAGCAAAACCCTTCGACTTTAAGATGGTGGGGTGAGCAGCATTTTGAACTCAATCAAGTGCGTGCTTGGCAATTTGGTTCATTGCTCTTTCGACTCACTCGTGGCTTACAAGAATGGCGCATGGAGTACTACCGTCCTCAAATTCAATACGACTACGAACAAAAGTGGCAGGAAATGGATGACCCCCATTTTTCATTTCCTCGTCCAGTACATGTTGAACGTTACATGTTCAGGGAAACTCACCCTAAAATTCAATTGATACCACGTCTTGCAGATCGATCTGTGGTGATCCGTCCTGTAGACCCAATATACATTCCAGCTGGTCAACGTGGCACGCTTTATATTAGTACCCCTCTGTGGCTTTCAGGTTATGTCGAAAGTCAAAAGACCCCATTATTCGATATACCGGTCATTATGCCTAAAGATACATGGTTCGGACCTGATCAACGCAGTGGTGAAATGTGTTACGCCACTTCAGTTGATGGTCGAACAGAACTCAAACAACTTCGTCCACGTGCATTTCGTGCAGTCACTCCAATTGACTTTCACAATGTCAGTGGACATCAACTCCGTTTCGATCGAATGAATGTACCTGTTCCTGCCCTGCCTTTGTTTTATAGTGAAAGTACAGAGCGATTATGGACGTCACAAATTAAAGTCATTCACGAAGGGATGGATCGACCAGCACGTATTCGTATTGAAAATCGCACCCCACCATTGGCTGGTGATGTAATTTATGTCAATCCAGCACGTGCCCCAGGTAGTACTTTATTTAACATGTTTGATTCATTCTTCTAAGGGGGGCATATGGCAGATAGTCTTACCGGCACCATTGCTGATAGCCTCAAAAGTATATTTACCAATATCAATACGGATCGCCTAACTGAAATTATTATTGCGATTGTGCTTTGCTTTATTGGATTCCTTTTTGCTCGAGTCGTTTCCAATACTTTTGTGAGAACGATCGGCGCCAAATTTAATGCTCATCAGCGTTTGGTATGGCGGCGCGGTATTTTTTATTTTATTTTCCTCATCTTTGTGATGGCGAGTTTAAAAGAAGCAGGTTTTAAATTAAGTGTATTTCTAGGTGCCGCTGGTATTTTGACCGTAGCACTGGGTTTTGCATCTCAAACCTCTGCGACGAACTTGATCAGCGGTTTATTCTTGATTGGTGAAGGTTCTTTTGAAATTGGTGACACCATTCAAATTACGTTAATTCGTGGACATACCATCGAAGGTGAAGTGATCTCCATTGATTTACTGTCTGTCAAATTACTGACTCAAGATAATGTCTATGTCCGTTTACCTAATGAGCAATTAATTCGTGCTCCCGTACACAACCTTTCTAAATTCCCGATACGGCGCATCCCCATTACACTTGCAATCAACTTTCATGAAGACATCATTAAAGTACGAGAAGTTTTATTAAAAGTGGCAAACAGCTATCCTTTAGTGTTAGCAGATCCCAAACCTGCTGTAACGGTAACCGCATTCCGTGAATCTTCAATCGAATTGTTATTCGCCATTTGGTGCCAACAGGAAAACTTTTTAAAAGTGCGTGATGAAATGCAAGAGCGGATTCGAAACGGTTTTGTTGATCACCATATTGAAATTCCTGTACCTAAAATGGGTTTTGTTGATCGCCCTCCACAACCCTCGTTAACAGATGAGGAAATAGACCAATACGCCAATGCTAAGGAAATCAAAAGAGAGCCTAAATTATAATGAATTAAGGTTAATGCTTGATCTCAGGATCAAGCATTAGTCTCTTCTACTCGTTTTTGCTCTGGCGCTGGAGCGATGTACGCAATAATCAACATTAATCCTCCCGCGCCTAAAAATGATAAAACTCGACTTAGAGTGCCGATATGGGATAAATCTAACAACACCAACTTAAAAGTCACGATCGCCAAAATACTTGCACCAAACATCCATACCACTCGATTATGGTTGATAGCGGCATATTTCATCACAATGAATGCCATGACCACCCACAATAATGTCAACGCCAATTGCACTGCAGAATCTTGCCAAATGATCCACTGGTTATAAGGTGTAGCAAAATAAAAATGTAAGGCTCTAAGAAGTACATTACTACTTACCCATAGCACAGCGAGTAAGATCAAGAATGCGCCAAGTGTTCGCTCTAGCCCCATTCTGATTTGACTGCGAAGCACCTGAATAAGCACCCACAAACCAGTCAGACTGACGAAATCAATAGGGTTTAAGATTGGGATAAAATATTTCCAAAAGGGTTCTACCACCCAAATTTGTGAGCTGACAATCCAGCACAACAATAAAATGAGGCTAGTCTTAGTTAACCAAAGCTTATTCAAGTCTGTTGTTTTAGAAACACTATAGCCATAAAGTATCAAAGGTAAAAGGACAGCTCCCATCATAGGTGACATTGAAACTACACCCACGCTGGCACAAGCTAAAGAAGCGAGTCCACCAAAGGCGATCCATTCATTTTCATACTGAGCATTTGAAATTGGTTTTAACCACAGATAGCTCAGGCCCAAACAAGCCAAGATAAACAAGCCTTGCGCACCAAATGACTGCCAGACGATGACTCCTTGAGTGTATTGATCGATCAGCATAATAGCTGCGAACACTACAATAGGAATCAGCCCCAACCATTTTGGTAATAACCATGACCATGAGACTACTTGGCGCGGTTGTAAGACTAAATTAGCAGCAAAATAAATCGCAGTTGTGAATGCAAGTGTGTAGATTAATCTCATCGGTTCACTAAAACTTTCCACACCTTGATAAAGCAGTAAAAGACTCGCAAAAAAAGAAAAAATAGACAGGAAAATTTTATCTGACAGTGTCAGCTGTTTTTGATAACGCATAACAACATTGGAGACCGCAATCGCAAGGATATAACTTAGACCTAGTAACCATGGGATGATATTTGGAATTGATGCTAACTCGATCAAATAGTATAAATACGAAAATAATCCAACTGCTAACAACGCATAACCTAATGTTCGCCCTACCCTAAACTCACGATGCAAGCCCCACATTAAAATAAGCAGTCCTTCAATGATCCACCCGATCACACTCCATGCTTGTGGAATCAAGATCGGCGGGATAAAACTTAGAAAAATAAAACCTAACATTAAATAATTTTGTTTAATCGCCGTATCAAATTTTGCGTGCTGCACAACTTTAAAAATCGCAAAGTGAGTCAATGCAAAACCCAAACACAAGGCAATTTGAACCGATGTTTGATCTAAATACATGAGATGTAAAAATGCATATGCGACCAAGGGACTGACATAAATCAATGCGGAGTCAATAATACGCTGACCTAAATGAGCCTGATTTTGATGTGTAGCGAGCTGGTTAAATCTGAAACCCAACCAAATAAATACACTCGCATGTGCAATAACTAGACAGGATAAAACGAATCTCTCTGCAACACCGCCATTCAAAAAGGCATAACCACCACCGATAACAACAATGAGCAGCAACGCTATTTGAGTGAGTATTTTCCATGGATGTAATGTACAAATTACACCTACAACACTATTGACCGCTAGATAATAAGACAGTAATTGAGCTGAGGAAAAATCTGCATGAGGTAATGTGAACGGTGCAATATAAGCAACCAAAACTCCCATCTGGGAAAGCTCCACTGACCGCTGTTTTAAAATCAGTATGACCAACGACAGCATGCTCAAGCTGTAAAGCGTAATCGTATTAATGAGATTTAACAGATCATAGTGATAAGCAAATAGAATACTTAATAACAATCCCGCAAAACCCAGTCCTTGTAAAGCAAGACCAAAGCCGCGGTTTTTTTTCTGTATATGATAACCAAAGGCAACACATATGACGGCGATGACAGCAACAGCCAAAAGTTTGATTGAAAGACTTAAGGTCCAATGTTCAACCATATATCTCAATAATAAGACGACCCCAATCACTAGGACGGTAATCGCAACTTTGAGAACAGGATTACCATGAAAGATCCATCGTCTGATTTGCATCCCAAAACCCAAATCATGCTGCTGATTTGTCTGGATTCCCTCTGAATCTTGTAAAATACTTGTGGTGCTGGTCTGATCGTCTCGATCTAGTTTTATTAGCTTTTCCTGCAAAGCACCGATTTGAATTAATCGACCCTCAAGTTGTCGCAACCAGTTTAGAAAAAAATAAATCCAGAGTGTTAAACCTAATCCAACCAACCATGTCCAATCGAACAAGCTGCCAATTAGTGCAAGAAATGACGAAATATATAAGGGCAATCGTGATGTATTCTGTTTCGAATAATGAGTCTGTTGCTCAATGTTGGTAAGCGGTTTTTCAATATGATGGGCATATTGCATAACACTTATGAGGAATGCAGCAACACATAAAAACATAATGATCGGCAACGCTAGAACCCAAGTACTGATCGCTACTATGATGAGTAGCATCAACCAAATCATTTTTATTTCACTATATTGCTTCAGCATACACATCATTCCTTTTTAGCTAGATTGATGATACCTCAGCAAGAATTGGCATTTTGCGTTTTTCATCGCATATTCTGTACACTTGATTGCAAATCTTGTATCAGCGCAACTGCTGAAAATCACGTACAATGAAAAAGTTAATTGGATTAGGAACGTTTCAATGCCACCATTTGTCTTGGTCGATGGGTCATATTTTTTATTTCGTGCTTATCACGCACTACCACCGCTAACGACGTCAACAGGTTTACAAACCAACGCAATTCGCGGAGCTATTTCTGCTATCCAAAAGTTAATGCGTCGTGTTCAACCTACACACATGGCTGTCATTTTTGACACACCTGAACCAACTTTCCGTCATCAACTTTCCCCAATATATAAAGGGGATCGACCGAGCATGCCTGACGAACTCGCTCAACAAATTCCGTATTTACATAATTTAATTCGTGCTTTAGGTATCCCACTCCATGCCATACCTGGTGCGGAAGCCGATGATATCATAGGTACGCTGGCAAAACGCGCAGAAAAAGAAGGCTATCAAGTCTTGATTTCCACAGGCGATAAAGACATGGCTCAATTGGTCACGGACAAAGTAACACTTGAAGACAGTTTTAAAGACAAGCCCATGGATGTGAATGGCGTTTTTGAAAAGTTTGGTGTTTGGCCGAACCAAATTATTGATTATTTAACCCTCATGGGAGATGCCTCTGACGGCATCATGGGCGTTCCTGGTATCGGGGCAAAGACTGCGGCTAAACTGCTGAATGAATATGGTTCAATTGGTGGCATTCTTGAAAATGTCGATAAAATTAAAGGCAAAGTAGGTCAAAATATTAAAGACAATGTAGATGGTATTGCGCTAGATCATCAGCTAGCAAGTATTGTTTGTGACTTAGACATGAATCTGACCTACGATGATCTTAAACTCCGAGATCCAAATGTTGCAGAGTTACGTCAGCTTTACACCGAACTTGAGTTTAGAAATCAACTTCAGTCTTTAGATCATCCCAACAATCCAAATAATGCTGCGTATAAACAATCAAGTCAAGTTGTCGCAAAACCGAGTACTGCAACATCGAAAATCGAAGACCAAGCGGTTCAGACTAGTGTAGATGATCAGCTTGGCGAGGCAACTTACCATACCGTTTTAACACCAGCGGATTGGGAAAAACTCTTTCAAAGATTGACTACTGAGAAACGTTTTGCTTTCGATACTGAAACCACAAGTTTAGATTATCGTGTTGCAGAGATGGTAGGCTTCTCTGTGGCATTTGATGCCCAAGATGCATATTACGTTCCGCTTGCTCACGATTATGAAGGTGCTCCAGAGCAATTGGATCGCGACGCTATTATTGCGCAAATCAAACCAATTTTAGAAAACGCTGAGATTGAGAAGATTGGTCATCATTTAAAATATGATGCTCATATTCTCGAAAATCATGGAATTCATTTACAAGGCTGGTACTTTGACACCATGCTTGCCTCGTACGTGCTCAATGCTGTGGCGACGCGCCATGGTATGGATGACGTTGCGCGCGTTTATCTTAGCCACTTAACCACTACTTACGAACAAGTGGCGGGCAAAGGTGCTAAACAAAAAACCTTTAATCAAATTGAAATCGAAACAGCAGCTCATTATGCCGCTGAAGATGCCCATGTA
This sequence comes from Acinetobacter sp. 24-47-66, assembly GCF_056779755.1. NCBI lineage: Bacteria > Pseudomonadati > Pseudomonadota > Gammaproteobacteria > Moraxellales > Moraxellaceae > Acinetobacter > Acinetobacter sp. 24-47-66. The sequence goes on along the minus strand of NZ_JBWYIL010000014.1, from coordinate 49,889 downwards.
ACCTATCGTTTGTATGAGGTATTGGAGCGTAAGCTTAAAGAAATCCCAGAGCTTCTCAATATTCTTCATCAAATCGAAATGCCGACAGCTGCAGTTCTGACGACGATGGAAGAAAATGGAATTCAGCTCGATTTGAGTTTCCTCGATCAATTGGGTCAAGAATTTTCTAATACAATTCTAGAGTTAGAAAATCAGATTATTGAAATCGCGGGTCAACCTTTCAATGTCAGCTCACCTAAGCAGGTGGGTGATATTCTTTTTGATAAGTTAGGTTTAAAAGGTGGTAAGAAAACTTCAACAGGTCAATACAGTACCAGCGAAAGCATTCTTGAGAAAATTGATCACCCGATCGCTGCACTTATTTTAGAATATCGCGGCTTGTCTAAGTTAAAAAGTACCTATACTGACGGTTTAATCAAACAAGCCAATAACGAAAGTCATCGTGTTCATACCAGCTACCATCAAGCTTTAACCGCAACTGGACGATTATCTTCTACTGATCCTAATCTTCAGAATATTCCAATTCGCGAAGAGATCGGTCGTCAAATCCGAAAAGCTTTTGTTGCACCTGAAGGTCGGGTTTTACTTGCTGCCGATTACTCACAAATTGAACTACGTCTTATGGCACATTTTTCACAAGATGAGGCTTTAGTTGACGCGTTTAATCACGGCCAAGATGTTCATCGCCGTACTGCAGCAGAAGTATTAAATATTGCTTTGGATGATGTAACCAATGATCAACGTCGCCAAGCCAAGGCCGTCAACTTTGGATTACTTTATGGCATGTCTGAGTTTGGTTTAACACGTCAATTGGGATTCACACGCGAAGAATCTCAAAATTACATTAAACAATATTTCCATCGCTATCCTGGCATTTATGAATATATGCAACGCACACGACAAGTCGCATTAGAACAAGGCTTTGTTGAAACCATTACAGGGCGACGCTTATACACACCAGATATCGATGCGCGCAATATGATGATTCGAAAGGCAGCTGAACGCGCTGCAATTAATGCGCCTCTTCAAGGTTCTGCTGCGGAGATTATCAAAATGGCAATGATCGAAGTAGATAAAATTCTACCTAAAGATCAGGCCAAATTATTATTGCAAGTTCACGATGAATTAGTGTTTGAGGTAGATGAAGCGATCGCTGACGAGATCGCTATTAAAATCGCAGATGCAATGCAACGTGTTGTTCAACTCTCTGTGCCACTTGTTGTTGAAGTCGGCAAAGGGAAAAACTGGGGTGAAGCGCACTAATTTCTAAGATTCTTAGATTGTAAAAAAGGACTCAAATGAGTCCTTTTTTATGAAATTGTTTAAATCCACAATTTAGATTTAACCAATTGATTTCAACATGATTTCAGCAATATAAAGTGTAAAGAATGCAAGGATTGGAGAAAGATCAATCATCCCTAAATTTGGCATTACTTTACGGAATGGTGCCAACATCGGTTCAGCTAATTCTTGAATCACTTCAATATAAGGTGAACGTGTTTGTGAAAACATTAAAATCCAACTACAGATAATGTAAGCGAACAGCAAATATTTAAGAATTGAAATTAATGCCTGCAACATTGAAAGTACTGTTGAACCAATAAAGTACAATGCATCGCCTGTTGGTAAGGCATTTAAATATTTATAGCCAAATACCTTAAGAAAATACAACAATACGATCAGCACTAAAGCTGCTAGATTTACACGCCCCTGTGCCACAGTTGGCAAGATTCGTCCAAACACATCTACAATTCTAGTTGCTTTCACTGTCGATAGCACAACAGGGTTATATGGACTGACTGCCGCCAATTGCATTAAAAAACGGAAAAATACCAATAAAATCGCAACATTAATGATAATGTCAAAAAATAGCGCAGAGTTCGCACCCATACTTCAATTTTCCTAAAATTTAGTTATTTAGAACTATCACTTAATTCCTGAGCGAGCTCCTGACTGCGTTTTTTTGCAGCCGCAAGAGCAGCCTGAATATTCTGTGAAATTTGCGCTCGATCAAAAACTTCCAAGGCTGCTTGAGTTGTACCATTTGGTGATGTCACATTTTTACGCAGTTCAGATGGCGTATTAGAACTGGTGATCGCCATTTGCGCAGCACCGAGAGCTGTTTGTAGCGTTAAGGCTGTTGCAGTTTTCTCATCCAAGCCTAAATTTTTCCCAGCACGAATCATACTTTCCATCATATAGAAGAAATACGCTGGACCTGAACCCGATACCGCAGTTACTGCATCAATTTGCTCTTCTGAGTTTACCCAAAGTGTTAAGCCTGTTGCAGCTAAAATCTGACTTGCCAATTCACGCTTTGCTTGATCAACAACGTCATGTGCATATAAACCATGGGCACCTGTTTGAACCAATGCAGGTGTATTAGGCATGACACGAACGATAAACTCCGTCCCCGTTAATGCAGCAATCGTTGCAATTTCAGCCCCTGCTACAATCGAAACAATTAACTTATTCTCAAATTTACCTTTTAACGGTTTAAGGACTTGTGCCAGTACTTGTGGTTTCACCGCCAGAACAACAACATCAGCATTTTGGATCGCGTCTTCATTATTGTCTGTAACTTGAATTTCTTTTTCTTTTAATAACTCTCTCACACGTTCTACAGGATCGGAAACTGTAATACGCGTTGTTGGTAAACCACGACTAATCAACCCTCCAATTAGGGCTTGAGCCATATTACCACCACCAATGAAACAAATATTACAGTTTAACGCAACACTCATGAACGACTCTCAACCTTGATTTTATAGCGATGAAACTAACTTTGGCTGCCAACCACCGACTTCACAATACTCTGATTCAGCCAGCCAAAACCCTTTTGGCGTGAAAACACCAAGCATAACATTATCTAAGCTTAAAATTTGAATAGTATGACGCTTCCATGGAAAAATTTGTGCCTCTTGAATTGCTTTTTTTAATGGCCATTTCCCCACACGTCCATGCAAATGGACTTTTTCCCCACCTTGACGATAATGCAATGTCAAAGGCTGATTTAAAAGTTCTATACGCAGACCATACTCTTCCTGATGTTGGCAGATCTTAAATTGACCCGAAGCTAAATTTACAACATGCTGGATTTCAAATTTTATTTCTGAATCAGTTGTATTTGATGCTGCTAAGTATTCATCCTTAGGAACTCGATATAAGATATTTTGGAAACGAACATAATATTGTCCATTCCAATGCAATGCTGCTTGTGCATCAGGTTTCGCCAAAATAACTTCTTCAGTCAACCGCTCTACCATCTCAAATGCAGGACGGTATTGGTCTTGTCCTTTCATCCAATTGGATAAAAGTTGTCTTCTTCTTGCTAAACTTAATTGATTGAGTTGTCGTAAATCTAGATGATCATCATCGCCACAGAATGCCAAATCCTGTTGTAAAACCTCTTGCAAAATTTCATTCGCATCTTGCATCAGCACACTGGTTCTCACAATCGCCTGTTGCATTTTAGGGAATCGGCTTTGCAAAATATTCCAAAGCTCATGACGACACCAAGCTCGATCATAATGCGTATCAAAATTGGTCGGGTCATCCACGTAGGGCAATTCGAGTTGCTCTACCCATTGGCAAATCTGCTCACGACTTAGATTCAATAATGGTCGCCAAATAATGATGTCTTCACGTGAATCTAATAATTTCATCGCGGACAACCCCTGTATTCCAGCACCAGAGAACAAACGTAATAATACGGTCTCAGCTTGATCCTGCTGATGATGTGCCAGTACTAAAATATCTGTGTCGGATAAATGATGTTTAAAAGCTTGATAACGTGCTGCTCGAGCTTGCTTTTCCAAATTCCCTTCAGCAACTTGAACTGTCTCGAGAACCACAGGGATGTGCGCTGCCATACAAAATTGATGGACGAATTCAGCCCATTCCTGATTTGCAGATTGCAACTGGTGGTTAATATTAATCGCACGGATTTTTTGGGGAATTAATTGAGACATGACATACAGCAACAGCATGGAATCCATGCCGCCACTGCATCCCACTAAGAACGTGTGTTCATCACCAAATTTGGCAATTTGTTTTAAGAAGCTAGACCTGAATTGTCGCTGCCAAACTTCATTAAACGTTGGTAACGTGCTTCGCATCTTGCATTTGCATCCATTGGAACAAGCTCATCAAGTGCAGCTTGTAACACATGTTTTAATTTATCCATGACTACGTCTGGCTGAAGATGAGCACCCTCACCTTCATCTACAACATACTCAACAATACCAAGTTCTTTCAGTTTATCTGCAGTGAGTGCAAGTGCTTCACTCGCTTGCTCAGCTTTTTCAGCAGTTTTCCAAAGAATTGAGGCACAACCTTCAGGTGAAATCACAGAGTAAATACTGTGAGAAAGCATAATCACACGATCTGCAACGCCAATGCCTAATGCGCCGCCAGAACCACCCTCGCCTAGAACAGTCGCGATGACAGGTACTTTTAAACTTGAGAGTTGAGCTAGACTCGTAGCAATTGCTTCTGCTTGTCCACGCTCTTCAGCACCTACACCAGGGTATGCACCCATGGTGTCAATAAATGTGAAAACTGGAAGATTAAATCGTTCAGCCATATCAAGTAAACGCTGAGACTTGCGATAGCCTTCTGGATTACTCATCCCAAAATTATGCTGTAACTTTTCACGTGTACTACGACCACGATGTTGACCAACCACCATCACAGCCTGACCATTAAAACGTGCTAAACCGCCAACCATTGCACCATCATCACCATATAAACGGTCACCATGAAGTGCATCAAATTCTGTAAAAATTTCGCTCACATAATCTAAAAATTGTGGGCGATCTGGATGACGCGCAATTTGAACCGTTTTCCATGCTTTAGATTGAGCAGCTTTATTTTTCATAAGTCGATGAATATCCCTAAATTAACTATGACGTAGTTAACTAATAAAATTCGCTTATCAGCTTCTGTTAGCCAATAAATTGTTCCGACTGAATATTCAAAACGATATCCCAATGTTTAAATTGCACCTGCTCATCATGCAGCTCTGCAACCAACAAAGGCCATTGTTTTGCATCACCAGAAACTTTCAGTTGCCATTGTTGCTCATCTAATATCTTTAATTCAATGGCAGGAAGCATCTCATCGCTTCGGCTGTGATTCAGCAAAATTGCGAGACGAAGGAGCAAACATAGATAGACAAGTTTAATTCCACCGACTTTCGTCACATCATTTTTTGCTTCAGCACGCAATTTACGGCGATGATGAGCGACCAAATGTGACAAATGATTTTGATCAATTTGTGAAAAACCAGCAATGTCAGAATGCTGAAGCAAATATGCGCCGTGACGATGATAACCACTATGACTAATCGCTAAACCTATTTCATGAAGATAAGCTGCTCGACGTAGCAAATCACTATCGTCATTATTTAGACCAAGCGTTCCTGCCACGCTATCAAATAATTGTCGAGCCGTTTCAACAACACGCTCTGCTTGTTTTTGATCAGCACCATAACGCCCCATCAAGGCTTGTACGCTACGATCTCGAATATCTTCATGCTGGAAACGCCCGAGTAAATCGTACATTACACCTTCTCGTAAGGCGCCATCTGAATAGACCAGCTTATCAACTTGAAGAACTTCAAATACAGCGTATAAAATCGCAATACCCGCAGGTAGGACTGCACGACGATCTTCCTTAAGACCCTCGAATTCTATGTCTGAAATATGCTTGTATTTGAGTAACTTATCTTTAAGTTTTTCCAAGCCTTCTCGCGTCAAGTTTTCCTGATCATCGCTCCAACCCATATTTACCGCAATTTGACGACAAGCTTTAATGGTTCCACTTGAACCAACAACAGTATCCCATCCTGCCGCACGGTAAGTAGTCGCGATACCCGAGATTTCTTTGCGTGCGGCAGTCACCGCACGATCGAAAGCTTTTGGATTAATATCGCCGTCTGCAAAATAGGCCTTCGTAAATGCAACGCATCCCATTTGCACGGATTCAGTATGAATCGGCTCAAACTCTTCACCAATGATTAACTCGGTCGAGCCACCACCAATATCAATGACCAAACGGCGACCGCTGTTCGCCATAGTATGTGATACACCTAAATAAATTAAGCGTGCTTCTTCACGACCAGCAATAATTTCAATAGGTTTAGGCAGAATTTCAGCTGCTTTTTGAATGAATTCATGCCCATTTTTAGCTTGGCGCAAAGCATTGGTGGCCACAATTCTTAAACGATTCGATTGGACTGAACTTAGGCGCCCTACAAATCGAGCCAAGCATGCTAAACCACGTTGTTGAGCAGCTTCTGTCAAATTTTTATTTTCATCTAAACCTGCGGCCAATTGGACCTTTTCAGACATCGATGCGACTTTTTTTACCTCACCATGATCAACTCGAGCAATCGCCAAGTGGAAGCTGTTTGAGCCCATATCAATGGCTGCAAGGAGTTCTTCATCAATCAAAAAATCAGACATTGTTGCGCTAAGTTCAACCAGAATTGTGCCTAGATTAATTCACATAACTGTAATTTAAAAGCCATTTATTTAGTCAATTTAACGACTATTTAAAAAATCATCATATATGACAATTGTGTTACACCGATCATGGAAATCGTGAGCATCAATTAGACATTTACAGAATTTAGTCCGAAAATAAACCCTATCCCCTACTTTGTTAAAGTGGTCTATGTAATACTTATATACATAGATAGACCGTTTTCAAAAAATTATTCGGAGCAAATTCCATGTCTGCTAATATCGTTAATACAACTGATGCTAATTTTGAAGCTGACGTTTTAAATTCTGACACGCCAGTTCTTGTTGATTTTTGGGCAGGCTGGTGTGCGCCATGTAAAGCTATTGCTCCTGTACTTGAAGTTTTAGCAACTGAATACGAAGGTAAAGTTAAAATCGTAAAAGTTGACGTAACTTCATGCGAACAAACTGCTGTAAATTACAATATTCGTAATATCCCAGCTTTATTGATGTTCAAAAATGGTGAAGTTGTTGCTCAACAAGTTGGTGCAGCTCCTAAATCAAAACTTGCAGCTTTTATTGAAGAAAATATCTAATTCTTTCAATTTTAATGGCTTTGAAAGCGTCAAATTTTTGGCGCTTTTTTTGACGGTAAAATTGACAAAGAGCCATATCTCACTTATATTGCATGATCAAGAAACACTTGGACAATTTCTCCTCGTTTCTTACAATACACAAAACATAAGATCGCCGCTCGGCTAAAGAAATTGTTTACACATTTCTCCTCGAAAGAACTTACTAGATTCTGAGTTTGTTATTGTGCAAATCAATTGCTGCTCTTTTCTTGCACTGCGGATGTCTTTTGCTTCTATTCTATCTGTGTTCCACACTTCCTTTTAATTCAATCGACCATTTATGAACTTAACTGAACTCAAGAAAAAACCGATAGGCGAACTCATCAAAATTGCTGAGTTCATGGGCCTTGAAGGAATGGCACGTAACCGTAAGCAAGACATTATTTTTGCCATTTTGAAACGCCATGCTATGAATGGTGAAGAAATTTTCGGCGATGGTGTTCTTGAAATTCTGTCTGATGGTTTCGGTTTTTTACGTTCTGCAGCAGGGTCTTACCTTGCGGGTCCAGATGACATTTATGTCAGCCCTTCTCAAATTCGCCGCTTCAATTTGCGCACTGGGGATACGATTACAGGTACGATTCGTCCACCAAAAGAAGGCGAACGTTATTTTGCACTTTTAAAAGTGAATCAAATTAACTACGACACGCCAGAAAACTCTCGCAATAAGATTCTTTTCGAAAACTTAACGCCTTTATTCCCAACTGAACAATTAGTGATGGAGTTAGGAAATGGTTCGACTGAAGATTTAACTGCGCGTGTTGTCGATTTAGTTGCTCCAATTGGTAAAGGTCAACGTTCAATTATTGTTGCACCACCCAAAGCTGGTAAGACAATGTTGATCCAAAACATTGCTCAATCTATTGTTCGTAATAATCCTGAATGCTTCCTAATCGTTCTTCTCATTGATGAGCGTCCAGAAGAAGTAACAGAAATGGAACGTACCGTTCGTGGTGAAGTTGTTGCTTCAACATTTGACGAATCACCTGCACGTCACGTTCAAGTCGCTGAAATGGTGATTGAAAAAGCTAAACGTTTGGTAGAACACAAAAAAGACGTTGTTATTTTGCTTGACTCAATTACACGTTTAGCACGTGCATATAACACGGTTATTCCATCATCAGGTAAAGTTTTAACTGGTGGTGTTGATGCCCACGCTTTAGAACGTCCAAAACGTTTCTTCGGTGCTGCACGTAATATCGAAGAAGGTGGTTCACTTACGATCATTTCTACTGCTTTGATTGAAACTGGCAGTAAAATGGATGAAGTCATCTACGAAGAATTCAAAGGTACAGGTAACCAAGAGATTACGCTTGATCGCCGTATTGCTGAGAAACGTGTATTCCCTGCGATGAATATCAAGAAATCTGGTACACGTCGTGAAGAACGCCTCATGGATGAAGATAAACTACGTAAGGTTTGGATTTTACGTAAGCTTCTCCATCCTATGGACGAACTTGCTGCGATGGAATTCTTACTTGATCGCATGAAGGAAACCAAGACCAATGATGATTTCTTCGATCAAATGAAACGCAAAGCTGCCAACTAATACGCAAAAGGCCATCATTTATTGATGGCCTTTTATTTGGGTTGACTCCATTTACATAAATACACAATACTAACTTTTGAATGTAACTTTTCTTGCAAGTATGTGATTTTTATCATTTTGTATTTTAATTCCCTTTATTTTTTAAGTATTTACTTAGTATTTCTCCAATTCAAAATGCAAAAATGATTGTAATTTTCTGTTAAAAATAGGGTCAAATTTCTCATTTTTTAAGCATTTTTTCATTTCGCCTAGTAGTAATTCAAAATACTCAGTGATAGCATGTCGGCATACCAGTTAGGCTGCTCCATGCGTTATTAACCTTACTAACGTTAGGAATAATAAAAGCACACAACAGACTAACCGGGTTTTTTGTCTCAATTTATTTTAATGAGAGTGATGCCATGTTATTCAAAAAAATTGCTATTGCTGCTGCCGTTGCTACTACTTTAGCTTTCGTTGGTTGTGCTAAAAAAACTGAAGAAGCTGCTGCTGACGCAAACGCTGCTGCATCTGAAGCTGTAGAAGCTGCTTCTGAAGCTGTTGTAGCTGCTGACGCTGCTGCTGTTGAAGCTTCTTCTGAAGTTGCTGCTCAAGCTGACGCTGCTGCTGCTGAAGCTACTGACGCTGCTGCTGAAGCTACTGACGCTGCTGCTGACGCTACTGCTGCTGCTTCTGCTGCTCAATAATCTAAAGTTTAGATTATTCGAAAAAAAGAGAACCTTTGGTTCTCTTTTTTTTTATGCGCTGAATTTTATGAATACGCATAAAGTTAAGAGCATAAAAAACCTGAGCTGAGCTCAGGTTTTTTAAATGTTATTTGATCAAGCGATTAATCGACTTGCTCTGTCCCTACACGCTGTCTAAACTTTTGACCAGCACGGAAGGTCACTACACGGCGAGCAGAAATAGGAATCTCCTCACCTGTTTTTGGATTACGCCCTGGACGCTGACGCTTGTCACGCAGTTCGAAATTACCAAAACCCGATAATTTGACATGTTCACCTGCAATTAATGCCTGGCTAATTTCATCAAAAAACAACTCAACCATTTGTTTAGCTTCACGACGATTTAAACTCGTCAGCTCACTCAAATGATCAGCCATTTCTGCTTTTGTTAATGCTGTCATGAGGCCCTCAATGTCGCTTGGTAAGTGTTTTCTAACACTTGTAAAATATTATCCATACCAGATTTAATTTCAGCATCCTCAAGCGTGCGACTCGGATGCTGCCATAAAAGTGCAAACGCCAATGAACGTTTACCCTCTTCTACACCTTGACCCGTATACACATCGAATAACCAAGAAGAATCAAGTAACTCTCCTCCAGTTTTTTCGATAAGTTGCTGAATTTCACTAACATTAATCTTATCACTAATTAAAACTGCAATATCACGTCTCACTGAAGGAAATCGTGATAATTCTGTAAAATTAGATACATAAGTTTGCAAAACAGACGATTGATCGAGTTCTGCTACCCATGTCGTTGCGAGATCAAGCTCATCTTCAAGCGATGGATGTAAACGACCAATATAACCAATCGATTTTCCGTCCACTAAAATTTCAGCAGATTGACCTGGATGTAACCATGAACGCTCTGAACGCACATATTCTACTTGAACTCGCCCAGCCGCCAATACAGCCTCAATTTCACCTTTAAAATCGAAGAAATCCATTGGCTGAGGTTTAGCATGCCAAGATTCCTGATTCTTCGCACCTGTTGCCACAATCGCAAGTGTAGGTATTTGCTTAAGATCATGAATACTGGTTGCTTCTTGATAATCAAAACGTAAGCCAAGCTCAAAGAAGCGTACGCGACTTTGTTGACGATTAACGTTGTATTGGACACAAGGAATTAAGCTTGAAAGTAAAGTCGAACGCATTACAGCCAAATCACTTGAAATTGGATTTGCCAATGCCAAAGGATTTACACTTGGATTTAACTGTTTTTCAAGTTTTAAATCAGCAAAACTAAAGCTGATTGCCTCTTGGTAACCAAGTGCAACCAAAGTTTGACGTAATTGTGCAACTTCAAATTGATCTTGGTATTTTGCAAGTTTCACATCAATCACAGGCAAGCTGATTTGAATGTTGTCATAACCATGAATACGCGCAACCTCTTCAATTAAGTCTTGGTAGATTGCCATATCATAACGATGTGATGGCGGTACGACAGACCATTGACCTTGTGCTTTAATTGTTACCTGACAACCTAGACGTGTTAACGCATCAGTAATAAAGTCAGAGTCAACTTTATAACCAAGAAGTTGATCAACTTGCGCCTGCTCAAGCTCGATTGCTTCGCGTGTTGGCAATACTGTTGGATTTTCTGCTACAGTAATTGGACCAAATTCACCACCTGCAAGCTCAGAAATCAACTGAGATGCACGGTGCATTGCGATCATTGGAAGTTCGAAATCCACTCCACGCTCATAACGCTGAGACGCATCTGTATGTAAACCGAAGCTACGCGCACGACCCGCAATATGAAGTGGTGCAAAGAATGCTGATTCAAGGAAGATTTCAGTCGTTGCGTCTGTCACCGATGAAGACAAACCACCCATGATGCCTGCAATTGCTAATGCTTTTTGGTCGTCTGCAATCACCATCACGTTGTCTTGCATTTCAACTTCTTGCTCATTCAATAGAACAAGTTTTTCACCTGCAGTTGCTTGACGAACGTGTACCGCACCTTGAACTTTACCACCATCAAATGCGTGAAGCGGTTGACCCAACTCCATCAATACATAGTTGGTAATATCAACCAAGATACTGTGCTGACGGATACCAGAACGAGCCAGTGCACGCTCCATCCATTCAGGAGTTGGCGCTTTAGTGTTGACATTTTTGATCACACGACCTAAGTAACGTGGGCAACCTTCAGTAGATATAACGACCTTCTTTTCATCAGCAATCGTTGCAGCAACTTCTTTAATTTCAGGCGCAGTCACAGGAAGTTGGTTAATCACACCAATTTCACGTGCAATCCCACGAATACTGAAACAGTCACCACGGTTTGGTGTGATACTAATATCAATCACGTTGTCATCAAGGTCCAGATATTCACGTACGTTTACACCGACTGGCGCGTCCGCAGGAAGCTCAAGTAGACCATCGATTTTATCTTCTAAATCAATTTCAGATGCACCGCACAGCATACCTTGTGATTCAACACCACGAAGCTTACCTTTTTTGATTTTAAAATCACCCGGTAATACTGCACCAATGGTCGCTACAGGTGCTTTCATACCTGCACGTACATTTGGCGCGCCACAGACGATTTGTAATGGTTCACCCGAACCAATGTTGACAGTCGTTACACGTAAACGATCTGCATCTGGGTGCTGTTCTACCGTAAGTACTTCACCTACAACCACACCTGTAAATGGTTTTGCAGCAGGAGATAAATCATCTACCTCAAGGCCAAGCATGGTCAGTTGGTCAGATAAAGTATCGCTATCGATGGCTGGGTTAACCCATGTGCGTAGCCAATTTTCGCTAATTTTCATTGATATAAAACCTGTAATTCAAATCTCTAGAATCCTCCCTCTACCCCCCTTTGCTAAGGGAGAGAACCCCAAATGATTCTGTGGAGTTCCTCAAGTTAGGAGAGGATTTAATAAAAAGTTTTAAGCAAACTGGCGTAAGAAACGCACATCATTTTGGTAGAACATACGCAAGTCGTTTATGCCATAACGAAGCATTGCAAAACGTTCAACACCTAAACCAAATGCAAAGCCTTTGTACTTATCTGGATCAATACCCGCTGAACGAAGAACATTTGGATGCACCATGCCACAACCTAATACTTCTAACCATTTTCCTCGCTCATCCATGATGTCGACTTCAGCACTTGGTTCTGTGAATGGGAAGTAAGATGGGCGGAAACGTACTTTCAAGTCTTTTTCAAAGAACTCATTCAGCAAATTAACCAATAATCCTTTCAATTCAGCAAAGCTCGTATTTTCTGCAACGTACAAACCCTCAATTTGGTGGAACATCGGAGAATGTGTTTGGTCTGAGTCACAGCGATACACACGACCTGGACATACAATACGAATTGGTGGTTGCTGTGTTTCCATCGTACGAATCTGTACACCAGAGGTATGCGTACGAAGCAAATGGTTTACATCGAAGTAAAAGGTATCGTGCATTGCACGCGCAGGGTGATGACCCGGAATATTTAATGCCTCAAAGTTGTGATAGTCATCTTCAACCTCTGGACCAGTCGCAACAGAAAAACCTGCTTTCGTGAAGAATTGACAAATACGCTCTTGTACTTGGGTCACTGGGTGGATACTACCCACCTGTTGACCACGACCAGGCAACGTGATGTCTATCTGTTCACTTGCTAATTTTTGTTCTAGTGCAGCTTTTTGTAATGCAGTTTGACGCTCAGTTAATGCGCCATTAATCGCTTCTCGAACTGAATGAATCTGCGCACCAAAGACCTTACGCTCTTCCGGATCCATTTTACCCAGTGCTTTCGATTGTTCAGCAAGCTGGCTTTTCTTACCCGTAAATTGCACTCGAACCTGATCGAGTGTTGCAAGGTCTTGAGCTGCTGCAATGGCAGCGAGCGCTTCAGTGGTCAGGGCTTCCAGTGACATAGTAACTCTCAAAGCAACAAATATAAAAAATAATATAACTGCGCATTCTAACAGCTTTTATAGCTCCGTATGAAGATCAGCAAGTGTTAAAATTGGATGTGGAATTAAATTGGAAATTACATTTATAAAAAGTTTAAGATATGCGCAATGATCATTGAGAAGATATGTCATGGCATTAGATCAAATTTGGAAACAACAGCTCACACTCGTGACTTATGGCAATGAGTTTTTAAGTCAGGATTTAAGTTTTCAACACTGGAAAAATCATGCGATTTTTAATCAGCACCATTTCCTTTTTCGAGATTTAAATACACAACACTTATTGGCACAACACTTCCAAGTTTGGTTAGAAAGCTTAAAACGTCAGGGTGTCACACGCTTAAGCCTACATAACTCAAGTTTATTAATCGATGAAAAAAATCCCAATCCAAATGTTGAACTTTTACCATATCCCCATTTCATTGTCAGTCATCACCGTAATGTAAAAACAGCATGGATCTGTGGTAAAGAACTTGCCGAATGGTATAGCTCTGAACAAGACTTCGACATACCAAACAATCAAACACTCCCTGCACGAATTGAAACATTTTGGCGTTTTGATCTATCCACCCAACATATCAAACGTGTTGAGGCAGATCTTCAAGCACCTAATTGGAATGATATTCACGACTACACAGAGAATGAGCTGTTCGATCGCGCATTAGCACAAGGGGTGGAATCCGTTAAACGTGGTGCAATCTTTTATGGTACTGACGATCAATCACCCTCCAACGCTGGAGCTGCCTTACCATTACTGCCACAAGATTATGCAGCACCTTATGCCAATGAAACCTTAGTGCGTTTCATGCATCTAGAACAACATTTAAAGATTCAAAAACGAAAGCTTTTGGAGCAAGATCATCAAGAATCTCTTGAGGAAGAAAAACAACTGAAGGTATTTCAACAAAAGTTAGATGACCTGAGTGCAAAATTCATTACTAAAGTAGCAAATCACTATAAAACTGCTCATTTAAAAAGCCCCGAAATTCACTCCCCTTTGGATGAAGCCTCAACACATACTCAACATGGAAAACGCTTTTTCAACAATGATTCCAGTTCTCACCAACCCACACCTAAAACAGGTAAATCAAATGTGTTTGCCCTCATTTTAGTCACTGCAATAATCTGTTTCTGCGCTTACTATTTTGGACTGTGATGTTTTAAAAATTCATCTAATTGTTCAGTTTTATGAAAATGTAGCCACTTTATATGATGATATTGAGTGGCATTCATCATCTGCAAATATTTAAGTCTATTTTTCCCATGTGTTTGGACTACCCACAATATTATTGAGTCTTTACTTAATAATTTCGCCCAATGTTCTCTATTGTTAGAATTTTTCCATATTTTCTTTTGGCTAATCACACGGTATAGCGACCTCTTAATCACACGATAAAGATTTACGCGTAGTGAAAAATCCAACCACATCACAGTGTCGATCTCATTTAAGATTAAATTTTGAATCAGGGAATAATTACCATCAATCACGAAGCCCTTATTCACAGACCTAACACGATTTATAAATTTTTCTTGAAATTGTATTGAAGCTGACTTGGTCCAGTTATCCAACCAAAAGAGATTATCAAGTTCAATATGATCGACTTGCAGTTGAGCAGCCAACTTACGTGCAAAGGTTGTTTTCCCAGATGCTGCTGTACCGACGACCATAATTTTATTCATACTAATCTCTTGGCTTTATTTAGTCGTAAACAATGAAAATAAAAAAAGACCGCTAAAAAGCGGTCTTTTTCTCATCTACGATGATTAAGCAGCTAATGCGCCTTTAGCTTTTTCAGCTAAAGCAGCAAATGCAACTGCGTCATGCATAGCGATGTCAGCAAGTACGCGACGGTCGATGATCACTTGAGCTTTTTTCAAGCCATCGATCATACGGCTGTACGACAAACCATTTTGACGTGCACCAGCATTGATACGCGCAATCCATAAAGCACGGAATTGACGTTTCTTTTGACGACGGTCACGGTAAGCATATTGACCTGCTTTGATTACCGCTTGGAACGCTACGCGGTAAACGCGTGAACGAGCACCATAGTAACCTTTAGCGCGAGCAAGAATTTTTTTGTGACGGCGATGAGCCTGTACACCACGTTTTACACGAGCCATTTATAATCTCCTTAGATGTACGGGCACATACGACGAACTGAAGCAACGTCACTTACGTGAACCATTACACAGCCGCGCAATTGACGAATACGCTTAGCAGATTTTTTGGTCAAAATGTGGCGTTTGAACGCTTGTTTACGCTTAAAACCGTTAGCAGTCGCTTTGAAGCGTTTTGCTGCACCACGGCGAGTTTTCATCTTAGGCATAACAACCTCTTTTGAACACCTGTTCGGCTCGTTTGCACCATTACAATACGACCTGCAGGTAAGGGAGCGAGTATTCTATAGCATCTTTGCGCAAAACAAAAGCACCGTTAATCTTGATTCAGACAAATTAATCTTGATGAGTTTTACTCTACGAAAATTTAGAACAAACCAAGATACACCCAGTAGATAAATAGATATCGACCTGTTTTCGCTATACCCACCACGAAGATAAATTTCCAGAATTTTTCTTTCAAAATTCCTGCAATTAAGGTGATTGGATCACCAATGATAGGCACCCAACTTAAAAGAAGTGACCATGTACCATACTGCTGATAAGCCCGTTGAGCACGAATCATTTGATCTGACTTAAATGGAAACCACTTTTTAGTTTTAAACTGCTCTATTTTTAAGCCCAACCACCAATTGACGCATGAACCCATCACATTCGCTACACTTGCAACAAAAATAAGCATCCACGGCGAAAATTGTTTTAAAGCAAATGACCCCAACAATACTGCTTCGGACTGTAAGGGCAATAAAGTGGCGGCTCCAAAGGCACTTAAAAACAATAAAATCAGATTCATTTACTGGACTTGTTCGCCGCTAAAAGTTTCTGCGTTTTGCGATATTCTTTTATCGACCAAGCAATTGCCAACACTACTATGATGGCACGTAGCACCGTATATTTATTCGTTATCGCTGGAATCACCTGTTTTAATTGATCCCTAGAATCTGGTTCGATTGCTGCAATGATATTTTGCACATGAAATATTTCGACGATATAAGAAGCAACACAGAGTAAAATACCAGCAATAATTGCCCAGTATACTTTTGAATTAGATTCAACAATTTTACTGAAATTTAAAAAAAAATCCTTCATGGCAGTTCTCCATAAAAAAACCACCAAATGGTGGTTTAGATGTATAGAGTTTAGCACACTTAAATCCGTGATCTACTTTAGTAGTGCAAGCGCCTTTTGTACCGCTGGTCTCTGTTGGATACGTTGAATATAAGCTTCCACTTCAGGAAACTCTGCTAAATGAATACTTTGCCACTCGTGCCGCATCAACCAAGGGAAAATTGCCATATCCGCAATAGAGTACTCACCAGCCACATAGTCTTGCCCAACTAACTGCTTATTGAGCACCCCATATAATCTTTTAGTTTCTGTAATGTAGCGCTCGATCGCATAAGGGATTTTCTCTTTAGCAAATTTAGCAAAATGATGATTTTGACCTAACATCGGTCCTAGACCACCCATTTGCCACATCAACCATTGTTCAACCTGAATCCTCGCGATTTCGTGCTGAGGATAGAATTGTCCCGTTTTACGTCCTAAATATTGCAGTATTGCACCAGACTCGAAAATCGAAATCGATTGATTATTCGGTCCATTTTGATCAACTATCGCAGGAATTTTATTATTAGGAGAAAACGCAAGAAAGTCAGTTTGGAACTGATCATTTTCTAATATATTGATTGGATAGATTTGATAATCTAAAGCCATTTCTTCGAGTGCAATTGTTATTTTTAATCCGTTGGGTGTTCCCCAGTAATATAAATCGATCATTACAGTTCAGGCTCCATATGCCCTTTGTTGATTGATTTATCCACCATAAATCATTTCAAACCAAACAACAAGGATAGAAATTTTTTATTTATAAGTTATAAAAAATCAATTATTTATAAAATATTTTAAAAATTTTTTGAATTTATTATTGAAAAATTTCGGTCTGAACCTATATAAAAACTTGCCAGATTTATGATGATCATCTGGTTCTGTTGATGATAGTCATGACAGAACAACATTCTTATTTTTATGACTTTGCTGACCTCAGGAGGTTTTAATCATGAGTAACTTAAATCTTCATCCATTGTTTCGTCGTAGTATTGGTTTTGATCGTTTAAACGATTTTATTGATTACGCAATGCAAAGTGATGCTCCAAACTACCCACCTTATAACATTGAAAAAAAAGGTGAGAACAGATATCGCATCGTGGTCGCTACTGCAGGATTTAGTCAAGATGAGTTAAATATCAGTCTTGAAAATCAACTTCTCTCAATCACAGGAAAACCGGAAGCTATTCAATCTGAACAAACCGAATATCTTCATAAAGGAATTGCGCGTCGTTCATTTAAATTATCGCTTCGCTTAGATGAACATATTGAAGTTCAACAAGCAGATTATGAAAACGGCTTATTAGTGATCGATTTAGAGCGTATCATTCCAGAAGAGAAATTACCTCGACAAATTCCAATTGGCAAAAAACTTCTGTTAGAAAATACAGAGTCTACTGAAAAAACAGTTCATGTCGAATAAAACATCGAAGTTGATGAGTCACAAAAAAGCCGATGCAAAAAGTATCGGCTTTTTTTATAGATCAAATCTACAGGTGCTTTGAGCAACGAATTTCCTGATGTGCTGATGTGCTGATGTGCTGATGTGCAATATAAAAAATCCTTTTTGGGTCATCTTTCAAGACAGTAAACACTCTAAACCTATTCAGCTTTACCATCCATCTAGAATTTTCTATGCATAAGTCCGAGTTTACCTGTCGAAATAATTACATTTTTTACTCAATCCACAAAATGATTCGAGAAGTTTAAAATATACGTTTATTAGACTTCACTAAAGTACTGCCTGATGGAAATATTCAACTGATGATTTATACCCCAACTACAGTCGTTCCTCTCTTTACTAACTCAGGTGTACCTATATTCCTTCAATCAACATATAAAAAAAGCCCTGCATGTGCAGGGCTTTTTCTCTAAATCGGTTTTACTTTTTCTTTTTAGGACCAAGTAACATACCCATTTGACGGCCTTCCATTTTTGGTGCTTGTTCCACTACACCGATTTCAGCCACATCAGCTTCAATCTTTTGTAATTGAGCAAGACCCAATTGTTGGTGAGCCATCTCACGACCACGGAAACGTAGAGTAATTTTAACTTTGTTGCCTTCTTCAAGGAATTTCAGAATAGCACGCAACTTAACATTGTAATCACCAACGTCTGTACCAGGACGCAACTTGATCTCTTTAACCTGAACTTGATGCTGCTTTTTCTTAGCATCTTTTTGCTTTTGCTTCAGATCAAATAAATGCTTGTTGTAATCCATGATTTTACAAACAGGCGGCTCTGCATTCGCAACGATCTCAACGAGGTCAAGATCAACTTCTTCTGCAGCACGCAACGCTTCAGCAAGTGAAACGATGCCTTTTTGTTCTCCGTCAGCGCCAACGAGACGCACTTCTTTCGCACGAATCTCATCATTTAATGCAGGACGATTGCTTTTAGCACCTTGTTGTTGGTTACGGTCAGGCTGTTTAATCTTTCTTACTCCACAATATACCGGCCGCGTTCGGCTACGGCTACTTTCACTAAGTCAACGAATGCATCGATAGACATAGTACCTAAATTTGTTCCAGAGCGAGTACGTACATTCACTGTACCTTCCTCTACTTCTCGATCCCCAAGCACCAATAGGTATGGAATACGCTCTAAAGTACGCTCACGAATCTTAAAGCCGATTTTCTCATTTCTCAAGTCTGAAATCGCTCGAATGCCATTTTCTTGCAATTTAGCGACGACTGACTGACAAGCATCTGCTTGAGAATCGGTAATATTCATCACACATGCTTGAATTGGTGCCAACCATGGTGGCATAAATCCAGCGTAGTGTTCAATAAGTATACCAATAAAACGTTCAAAACTGCCAAGAATTGCACGATGAAGCATCACAGGATGATCACGATCGTTGTCTTCAGTGACATAAGATGCATCTAAACGTAATGGCAAGTTAAAATCGCATTGGATTGTACCGCACTGCCAGATACGACCTAAACAATCTTTCAAAGAAAATTCAATTTTAGGACCGTAGAACGCACCCTCACCAGGTTGTAAATCCCAAGCGAGACCTGCTGCATCCAGTGCGTCAGCTAAAGATTTTTCAGCAACATCCCAAAGCTTATCATCCCCTACACGCTTTTCTGGACGTGTTGAGAGTTTCATTTGCACTTCTTCAAAACCGAAATCTTTATAAACATCTAAAGTCAGTTTGATAAAGTCAGCAACTTCTTGACCAATTTGCTCAGTTGTACAGAAAATGTGTGCGTCATCTTGGGTGAAACCACGAACACGCATAATCCCATGTAATGAACCCGATGGTTCGTTACGGTGACATGAACCAAATTCAGCAAGACGAATTGGTAAATCACGGTAAGATTTTAAACCTTGGTTAAACACTTGAACATGACATGGGCAGTTCATTGGTTTAACGGCATAGTTACGGTTTTCAGAATGTGTAGTAAACATGTTTTCTGCATAGTTTGCAGCATGTCCTGATTTTTCCCACAGACTAAAATCGACCACCTGAGGTGTGCGAATCTCTTGATAACCATTGTCCTGCTGAACTTTACGCATGTATTGTTCTAAAACTTGATAGATCGTCCAGCCATTTGGATGCCAGAACACCATGCCTGGTGCTTCTTCTTGCATGTGGAACAGATCAAGCGCTTTACCAATTTTACGATGGTCACGCTTTTCAGCTTCTTCAATACGCTTGATATAAGCAGCCAACTGCTTCTTATCCGCCCAAGCCGTACCATAAATACGTTGAAGTTGTTCGTTTTTCGCATCACCACGCCAGTAAGCACCTGACATCTTCGTCAACTTAAATGACTTTAAGAATTTAGTGTTTGGTACGTGTGGACCACGACACATATCCACATATTCTTGATGATAATAAAGACCCATTTGAGTCTCATCTGGCATATCTTCGATGAGGCGTAATTTATAATCTTCACCACGCTCAGTGAATACTTTGATCACTTCATCACGAGGTGTCATCTTTTTAATGACATCATAATCTTGATCGATGAGCTTTTTCATACGCTCTTCGATGGCAGCCATATCATCTGGTGTAAATGGTTTTTCACTGTAGATATCGTAATAGAAACCATCTTCAATGACAGGTCCAATCACCATCTTTGCTTCGGGGAAAAGCTGCTTCACTGCGTGACCAACTAAATGGGCACAAGAGTGACGAATAATTTCAACACCTTCATCATCTTTAGGCGTAATGATCTGCAACGTGGCATCATCAGTGATTAAGTCACATGCATCAACTAGATGGCCGTTTACACGACCTGCAACCGTATTTTTTGCAAGACCTGGACCGATGCTTTGAGCAACTTCCATGACAGAGACAGCTTGATCAAATTGTTTTTGATCGCCGTTTGGCAAAGTAATAATTGGCATAAAAAATCCTTAAGGAGTGATGCCCCGTACAATGGAGCATGTCACCGCGAGATTATGATCGAGGCGAACCTCAAAAGATAAAAACGGTGGATAAATAAAATCGCTAGAGATTTTACACGTGTCACGTTGTTTAATAAACCGTTAATCGAGCATTAGGCGATAGCAGTTTTAATTGTGACAAAAATAGTTAAAATATATTCCCAATCTAATATTTAAACCAATATTATCCCAATTATAGAAAAATAATCTTTTATACTTTCTATTAGATGATCAACATACTTTTAAACAAATAAATATAACCCACTGAAATCATTAGGCAGGTCATATGAAATCTCACCCACTAATTGCTTGGTCTACACTCCAGCCGCTTAAACCCGCATATGCTTTAGCAGCCAATGTGGATCTTGTTGTTCTTCGTCTTGAAGATCATGATGAAGAAAAAGTCGTAGTCATGTATGGTCGTTGTCAGCATCGCGGAGCACTCATGTCCGATGCCCATATTCAAGGCGACAAAATTGTATGTGGCCTTCACGGCTCTCATTACCTCTATAAAACTGGCATTAACCCGAGATATCTCAATAAAAATCTGCAAAAATTTAAAGCTTGGATTCATGATGATCATGTCTATGTTGACTTAGAAGAAATCGAAGCTTGGGAAAAAAGAAATCCACAGCAATTCAACCGTAATCGTTATCAAGGACTCTACGCAGATTCTCAGCCTGCTCCTGAAGAGCCACACAATAGATTCATCTTAGAATTAGCTCGAAATGGTCTAAAAAATTTCGGTCATCATGGTCCTACCGCAGCCATGGGTGTGCCTTTTGACAAACTTCCAAAATGGGAAGATATTCAACTGGTCACAGCTCAACTTTGGAAAGCTCCTCTACTGGATGATGCCCCCGTTGCAAGCGAAGTGATTATTGGACCAAATGCAAAAAAACCATTGAGACTCAATATTCCATTATTTGTTTCCGACATGAGTTTTGGAGCTTTATCTCAAGAAGCAAAAACTGCACTGGCAATGGGTGCGGAAATGGCAGGTACTGGCATCTGTTCTGGTGAAGGTGGAATGTTAGATGATGAACAAGCCTCGAATTCACGATATTTTTACGAGTTGGCCTCTGGTCGTTTTGGCTATGACATTGAAAAAGTAAAAAAATGCCAAGCTTTTCACTTTAAAGGTGGACAGGCAGCAAAAACAGGAACAGGCGGACATCTACCCGGGCATAAAGTAGTCGGAAAAATTGCAGAAGTACGTGGTTTAGAAGAAGGACAATCTGCGATTTCTCCCGCAACCTTTCCGGATTGGACTGAACTTTCACAGTACAAGGAGTTTGCAAACTATATACGCGAGCAGACAGGTGGCATTCCGATTGGCTTTAAACTGTCTGCACAGCATATCGAAAAAGACATTGATGCTGCGATTGCGATAGGTGTGGACTACATTATTTTAGATGGTCGTGGTGGTGGTACAGGTGCAGCACCAACATTATTCCGTGACAATATTTCAGTGCCGACCATTCCTGCTTTAGCACGGGCACGTCGTCATTTAGATCGTTTAGGACGTCGTGACATTAGTTTGGTCATTACAGGTGGCTTACGTGTCCCTGCTGATTTTATTAAAGCCTTAGCGCTGGGTGCAGATGCCATTGCCCTGTCTAACTCTGCCATGCAGGCAATTGGTTGTTTGGGAATGCGCGCGTGTAATACAAATGAATGCTCTGTCGGTATTGCAACACAAAAAGATCATTTGCGTCGAAGACTCGAAATTGAAAAATCAGCACAGCAACTCGCCAACTTCTTCAATGCTTCAGTCGAATTGATGCAGGTAATGGCGCGTGCTTGTGGGCATGACCATTTAAGTAAATTTAATTTGGATGACTTAACCACTTGGAAAAAAGAAATCAGTGAATTAACGGGCATCCACTACGGCGGTATCCAATAAATTTCAAACCAATGCTAAAAAGGGATGATTAACTTCATCCCTTTTTCTTTTAATCACTACTCTCTAAAATTTTCCCAAGGTTCAAATCTACTCGTTTCCAAATCAGATGAATTCCACTCATTTTCTTTTCGATAAAGGTACGTGCGATTGAACTGCGGGATGACCACCTCACTCTGGCTCGGTCGAATAATTACATAGTCATCAGGATGGATATCAATTTTACGATCGACACAAATCATTTCCTGATTGGTGCTTCGTCCATACAATAAATGAGGATGAGATTTTGCTGGATAAACATATTGACCCATCCAATAGCCACCGTAGATAAAAACCGATTGATGCTTCTGAAAGAATTTTATTTTTTTAAATGAAGGCATTCCTGGCAATGAAACTTGGTCTAAAACTTTCAGTACGGGACTCGCTATATATAAAGCAGATTTAAGTGAAGAAAGATATTCAGAATCAAAATCGCTGGGCTTAAGCAACATTGAGCCAAATGACAGATCATTACACACACTATGTTTCACGTGAAAACTAAAGGTTGGACTTCCTCCTCCGTTAAAACACAGCTGAGCATGATTTAAATCTGGGAATTGGTGCTTTAAGATGTGCTGATAATTTTGATAAATATGTTGAGATTCAGCATAAGCTGTTTCTGCACGCTTCACCACCTTAGGTAGTTTAGTGACATGCGCATCGTAGCCCATTAAGCCACTCAAATTTAGCGTTTTTTGATGCTGCTGAATATAATTGAGCATTTGTATAAATTCAGCAGAATTTTGAACGCCTCCACGATGTAATCCCACATCAATTTCAAGATTGATATTGAAGCTAAGTCCCAGTTGATCAGCCAAGGCATGATATTGTTGCAAACGAGCAAAGGAATCAATTAACCAATGTATCTTGCATTGGATTGGCGTGTGATGGTTTTGATAAAACCTTTCTACTGCACGAATTGGCATCGGCTTGCCAAAGAGTAAATCAGCTTGATCAAAATGATTGAACATCAATTCTAAGTGATCAATATGGAACACCATAAAGTGTCGGGTGTCTAATTCGAAACTTAGCTTTTTTAACAAAGGCAAACAAGCCAAAGATTTAACGACCAACCGCGGTTTTAAGTGCTTTGCTGAAGCTAGCTGCTGTTTTACATAAGCAATATTAAAGTTTAATGCATCCTCATCGATCAAGAGCATAGGTTGACCTAAACCATGTGCCCGCAGATCATCATTCATTTGATTAAAAAAACTATTCATCTCTCATCCATGTTGCCCAAGTAATAGTTTTTCAAGATAGGGATTGAGAAACTTTCGATGGGGATCGAGCGCTTCTCTGATTTGCATAAATTCATTCCATTTCGGATAAAGAGCTCGAATCTCTTGGTGAGACAGTTGATGCATCTTAGCCCAGTGTGGACGGCCTCGATATTTTTGAAAAATCGGCTCAATAAGATCAAATACTTTTTGAGGTGACTGCTTATAATATTGATGGAT
The DNA here is from genome assembly GCF_056779755.1 of Acinetobacter sp. 24-47-66. Taxonomy (NCBI): domain Bacteria; kingdom Pseudomonadati; phylum Pseudomonadota; class Gammaproteobacteria; order Moraxellales; family Moraxellaceae; genus Acinetobacter; species Acinetobacter sp. 24-47-66. The sequence goes on along the minus strand of NZ_JBWYIL010000014.1, from coordinate 25,566 downwards.
TGAAATCGAAATACTGTCTTGCTGATAGAAAGGACTTAGCCAAATATCATCCCCTTTGACCACGCGGAATTCGATAGGGAAAAAAGAATTTATTTGATATTTTCTAAACGTTGCAATCACTTCTTTGATGCATTGAATACCATTCTCAATTGGAATTTGATATTCCATTTCATTGAATTTGGTATTCCGAGGTGTTGCAAAAATATCACCCGACCAATCAATGAATTCTGTTGGCTTCACAAAAACACCGACTAATTTTTGAAGATATTTCGTCAAAAAAGGGGCTTTTTTAGAAATTTCACAACACCATGTTAAAAGTTGATCCTCAGATGGCCAAGAAGTTTCTCTTGGCTTCACCTCACCCTCTGTAACATCAAGTGTTTTAAAAATTAACTGATCTGTAAAAGGGAAAATAAAATACTCCAAATGCCGATGTTGGTGCATCAATTGGAGAAATTGATCAAGGCTTTCTTCTACAGGGGCTAAATGAATTTTCTCTTCCAATTTATATCTAGGGCGGTTTTGCATGGTTATTTTCGTTAATATCCCGAGTGATCCCAACGATACTCTCCCTGCCTGAAAAATTTCAGTGTTCTCCGTCTTGGAGCATTGGATTAACTCCCCGTTTGCCTGTAATAGCTCAAAATCTTCTACATAGCCTGAAATAGAATATAGCGCTGCACCTGTCCCGTGTGTTCCTGTAGACACAGCACCAGCTAAACTTTGTTGATCAATATCACCCTGATTCATAAGCGACTGTTCATAAGGAGCAAGATGCTGGCCTAAATTGAATAGTCGAGTACCTGCCCATAACGTCGCTTGGCATTTAGCCTGATCAGCATTTAAGACACTTGAAAATCGGTCTAAAGAAATAATAGACGCATCCGTTTTTACCAAAGGAGTAAATGAATGCCCTGCACCAACCACACGAACTTTAGGATGTTGAATCACAATATCCTGTAATTCATGTAATTGATCTGGATATAAGATGTGTTGCGGGTTTGAGTGGCAATATCCCGACCAGTTAGACCAATAATGATGTGTCAGATTACTCATGTTGCCAACTCCTTTTGTGCAACGGCGGTTTGAACATTTCCCCGATTGGTTCTTTTCTCTAATTCTTTTTGAGGTACTGCTTTAGGTACGCAATTTGATAATTGACGTTGTTCAGGTGGCAAACAAATCTGTTTAGCCAAATGTTTAAAATAGGTTTGAAAAGCTGCCAAAGTCCATTGACCAAATAAAGTGTGTCCACCTTCATAGGCTTGTTCTTGATATTCTTCGAATGTCGTGACATAGCCCATATAGTCATTACAATAAGATGCAAACCAAATTTTTGCGTTAGGAAATGTCGGTAATACACTTTTCTGAATGGTATTTAATACGCGCTTACCTGAAGTTGTTGTAAACTCTCCGGGAGCACATACCAAAAAAAGTTGACCGATTCGAATGAGCTGAATTGGCACAATATGTGGCACTAAATCGCTCTCTTGAATTGCGCCAGCGTGAACTTGAGCATTCATTTCAGCAATGAGTGGATCTAAAACACCAGGAAGTGAACCTAATTTTTTTCCTAATATCCGATGCTGACCCGATTCAAAAATAATATTTTTGGGTCCTTGAGCATGATAAAGCTTCTGATAATAAGCACTTTCCGCTGGATCTTTTGAATTCAATTTACTTCGTTTGAATTGTTTTGAAAGTAAATTCATAGCCATGATCAATGGCTTTGCAGCACCCACACCATCGACTGGTGTGCCCGCAATAAATGCTGTCCCATGACAAGCTTGGCTTGTTATCGCATTGCTATATCCACCTGAAAACTCTGGATCAGCCACAGTATTTGCCATATCAACATACTCGAGTACTGCATCCAAATCTTGATATTGGATGTTTTGATTCTGTTGCTCAAGTAAAGCGGCTAAAGCATACTCACTCTGTATACGACCATTGTTTCTCGCATAGATGTATTCTGCTTCTCCTTTTATCTTTTTTCTGATCTTAGTCTGATTCTTTCCATGGAAGTGTGGTGACACATCGCCTGCTGTTGCTTGCGCAAATATACAAACTGGTCCATCCACCCCAGCAGCACTTAAGGTCTCTTCCGAAAGTGTTGCGGCATAGCCTTTATTATCACCATCATGAGCGTCTAATTGATTGCCCAAACATGTCGCATGCACACCAAACAGTGACAACAGAGAATGAAGCTTTTCCCCACGATAAAAGCCAAGGACTTGCATTTGTCGATTGATTGCTTTGTAAGCTTCAGATTCACCGACGAATGCAGTATCGAGATTTCGATTATACGCTTTTATCGAGCGATTCCATGCCACAGGGACTTGCTCAGGAATGTCAATTGTCGCTAACCGAATCTCTGTAAAATCGCGATTGGATAATGCCTGTTGAATACTGGATTGCACAGCATCCACAACTGCATCAAGGTGCTCAGGCACAAATCCTGGTGTCGGCATATTATAAAGAGCTTCATAACCACAACCGCCTGGACCTGAATGGGTATGCGTTGCCATTAGAACCAAACGATGTGGATCGAAACGATCGCTCAACGTTTCATTCAAGCGTTGGATTACAGTAATTCGAATTGCTGAAGTAATACAGCCAAAATCTAGACAACATAAAATTAATGGAGCATCTCGATCTTTTTGAATGGTCACTGTTCTCGCATACAGCGCAGTTCTTTTTTTATAGGCACGGTGATGCCACATCCCATAGCCAAACATGGCATAGCCTTTGGGTTCGATGTTAATTTCATCTTTCCCCCACCCAACAATATACATATGCAAAATCCTTTTGCTTTTATTATTCGATTTTGAAACTTAAAATCTGTTTAAAATTTACCCTATTTCTAGATCAATTACATTAATCAGCACAAATAAATATCACCAACTTCACGAATAAAACGCAATAAATTGAAATTAAAAAATATGAATTTTCGCCTAATTGACAAAATGTCACGTTTGCTCGACTAAAGGATAAATGTATTCCGTTTCTTTTTTGCTTATCTTTTACTCAGGATTATAAAAATGAAGATGGATACTAAAATGAATTTAAGTCCGTATGACGAACTACCTAGAACGCCGGCAAATTTTGTTGCCCTTTCTCCACTCAGATATTTAGAGCGTGCGGCCTACATCTACCCTCAGCAAGATGCAATTATTCATGGTACACGCCGGATTAGCTGGAAAGAAAAGTACCAACGTTGCCGTCAATTTGCCGATCAGCTGCAAAAGCTTGGTATTCAGAAAAATGATACTGTATCAGTATTACTTCCAAATATTCCAGCCATGATCGAAGCGCATTTTGCAGTGCCTATGGCAGGCGCTGTACTCAATACATTAAATACGCGCCTAGATGCAAAAACACTCGCATTTATGCTTGAACATGCTGAATCAAAAGTACTTTTAGTTGACCCTGAATTCTCAGAATTAGCACAGGAAGCTTTAGCACAAGTTCCTCAGGACATTTATGTTATCGATGTTGCAGATACTGAATATGAATTCAATGAACAAGCGCCCCGTATTGGAAAAATTGAGTATGAATCTTGGCTTTCACAAGGTAATCCTGAGTTTGAGTGGCAATTACCACAGGATGAATGGGATGCCATCAGCTTAAACTACACCTCAGGCACAACTGGGAATCCAAAAGGTGTGGTCTATCATCATCGTGGGGCTTATATTAATGCAGCAAGTAATATCATTGCTTGTGGTATGACACCCCGTGCCACCTATTTATGGACTTTGCCTCTGTTCCATTGTAATGGATGGTGTTTCGCTTGGACCATGGCCGCCAACGGTGGCACAAATGTTTGTCTTCGAAAAGTTGATCCAGCACAGATCTATCAATTGATCGCGGATCATCAAGTCGATTACTTCTGCGGTGCACCAATTGTATTGTCCATGTTGATCAACACACCAAAAGAGCAACAACGCGAAATTAATCATCGAGTTGAAGTGATGGTTGCTGGTGCAGCGCCACCAGCTGCCATTATTGAAGGTATGCGAAATCTAGGAATCAATGTTACCCACGTCTATGGTCTCACTGAAACCTATGGACCATCAGCGCTATGTGCTTCGCAAGCAGGCTGGAGTGATTTAAGCATCCAAGAACAAGCTCAACTACATTCACGTCAAGGTGTACCTTATCCACTTCAAGATGGGATGAAAGTACTAGATCCTGAAACGATGCTGCCTGTACCGAATGATGGTCAGACCATGGGGGAAATTATGTTCCGTGGCAACATTGTCATGAAAGGGTACTTGAAGAATCCTGAAGCCACCGCTGAAGCATTTGCTGGTGGATGGTTCCATACTGGCGATCTTGCCGTATGCCAGCCTGATGGTTATGCCAAAATCACAGATCGCTCGAAAGATGTGATTATTTCTGGTGGTGAAAATATTTCTTCACTTGAAGTGGAAGAAGTACTGTATCAACACCCTGCCGTGCTGACAGCTGCAGTTGTTGCAAAACCTGATCCACGTTGGCAAGAAGTTCCATGCGCATTTATTGAATTGAAGCAAGGGCAACAAGCTACACCTGAAGAAATCATTGAATACTGCAAACAACATCTTGCTCGATTCAAGGTACCTAAAGACGTAGTGATTACTGAAATCCCTAAAACTTCAACAGGTAAACTGCAAAAGTTTGTGTTGCGAGATTGGGCAAAAGATCGTGCTGCACTCTAAATATTAAGCATCTAAGAAATAAAAAAGGTCTGAAACATCAGACCTTTTTTTTGACCATTAACGATCAGAGATAAGTGCAACTTGCTGAACGTAATTCAGCAAATTTAACTTAGATTGTGCAACAGCATCCTCACCTAAGTTTTTTTGAATATCACGTTCAATACGAAGTAAATGCTGACGTATTGCATGATGCTCTGCAGCATTGTAAGTCTTCATAAATTCTTTAATAACAGGCTCACCTTGTGCAATCATACGATCGACCCAGCGGTGCAATTGTGCTGTCTTTTTCGCCCCTTGTTGAGGTGTCAAATAAGATAAGATCATGCTCTCGTCTTCATTGCGTAATAATTTACCAATACGCAAAAATTGACGACGACGAGCCTCACCTGATGTTATCAATTGAACATCCAATAAAGCTTCAATTAAGCGCTCTTCCACAGGAAGGCTTTCAATCTTTTTTTTGGGTAACTCAGCAAGTTGAGCCCCTAAAGCAGCCATACGTTGTACAGCTTTCTTTTGTTCAGTTTTACTTGCACGTCCTTCTAAAGACTCAAAATCATCTTCAGTAAAACGTTGCGATCGACGTGCCACGATTATTCAGCCTCGTAAAATTTTGCTGCGAATAATGCTTGAACTTCAGACAAAGCTTTCTCTTCATCTGCCCCTTCAATCACTAGTCTTAATGTAGTTCCTTTGCCTGCACCGAGCATGAGCAAAGACATAATATTTTTGGCATCGACTAATTTATCGCCCTTACCAATTTTAATCGAACTTCGAAATTTGGTAGTGACCTCAATGAGCTTGCCTGACGCACGCGCATGTAATCCTAATTTGTTAATTACGTCAACAGTTGTGTCAATCATGACCAGTGCTTCATTTCTCTATGCAAGACCTGAATAGACCATTGTGCCTCAAGCGCCTTTTTGAGTCTATCCACAATAAATACAGAGCGGTGCTGACCACCTGTACATCCTATCGAAACCGTAATGTAATGGCGATGCCCTTCTGCAAAGGCAGGCAACCACTTCTCTAAAAACTGCTTTAAATCCTCAAACATCATATTCACTTGGTCAAATGATGTCAGGAATTTTTCAATGGGCTCATCTAAGCCCGAATATTTTCTAAGCTCTAAATCCCAATGTGGATTGGGTAAATGCCGCACATCAAAAATAAAATCAGCATCCAACGGAATACCATGCTTATATCCAAAAGACTGTAAAATAACAATTAAGTTATCTACCTGCCCTAAGCGGGATAATAATGTATCTTTAAGATCATGGACACTTTTATCTGATGTATCAATCTGTACAGTTGCTCTTAATTGAATCGGCAACAGTAATTGTTTCTCTTCTTGAATGCACTCATTCAGACTTTTAAAACGATTCGCCAGTGGATGAGGTCGACGCGAGGCACTAAAACGAGCAATTAACTCTTGATCTTTGGTCGTGAGATAAATGACCTCGACTTCACCATGTTTTTCCAGTTGCTGATAAACTTGCTCAAATTCTTGCAAATCAGCGCGTGTACTCCGAACATCAACCCCTAAAGCCAATTGTTCTAAATTATTTTCTTGATCTAACTTTCCAACGATCTCAGGAAGTAATGCTAGCGGCAAATTATCGATACAGTAATAACCTAAATCTTCGAGAACCTGCAATGCAGATGACTTCCCTGAACCGGATTGTCCTGTAACAATAAGAATTCGCTTCATGCACCACACCTGACGATCATCATCGAGTTTAATCCTGTTTTAAAGACTGATTTGTAAATTGTCGATCAAGCGTGTCGAACCAATTTTCGCAGCAACAAATAACACAATATCTTGGTCAAATTGCTCTACTGCCTGCAACATTGGATTACGTGCTTCAACATAATCCACGACAAAGCCAGCATCACTTAAAGTTGATTTTATCTCAGCAAGAACCTCTGTAAGCGCTTGACCTTGTTTTAAATTTGTTTCAGCAGTTTTTAAAGATTGATAAATGACTGGTGCAATTTGACGATGTTCAGCCGAAAGATAACCATTACGTGAACTTAATGCCAAACCATCTTCAGCACGTGCAATTGGCACACCAATAATTTCAATCGGCATGTTCAAGTCACGTACCATTGTCTTAATCACAGCCAACTGCTGGTAGTCTTTTTGACCAAAAAATGCAAAATGTGGTTGTACGATATTAAATAACTTCGTTACTACTACCGCAACACCATCAAAGTGCCCCGGACGTTGAGCACCACATAAATCATTGGTAATTTGACCGACACTAATGTTTGTTAAGCGAGGTTGACTGCCATACATTTGCTCAACTGAAGGTGCAAAAATAATGTCACAACCCTCTTCAGCCAACAACTGACTGTCTTGATCAAGTGTGCGTGGGTAACTGTCATAATCTTCATTTGGGCCAAATTGAATCGGATTCACAAAAATACTGACCACAACCACATCACATAATTTACGTGCTTCACGTACTAAATTTAAGTGACCTTGATGTAGATTCCCCATGGTCGGGACAAAACCAATAGTCTTTCGTGCTTGACGAGCAGCATGAAGTGATGCGGTTAAACCATGGATTGTTGTTTCAGTTTTCATGATTAAAGCTCAACTTGGAACGTATGTTCTTTAGCAGGGAAAGATTGATCTAGTACAGCAACATGATACGATTTGATTGCATCAAGAATGGCCGTTTCACCAGACTGTTCTTTCATAAAATTACGTACAAAACGTGCAACACGACCGAAGTTTAATCCCAGCATATCTTGAACAACCAGAACTTGACCATCGGTTTGTGCTCCAGCACCAATACCAATCACAGGTACATGCGGAAATAGTTCTGTAATTTCTTGACCCAATTGTGCAGGTACACACTCTAGCAATAACACTGCAGCCCCAGCCTCAACAACGGCTTTACAATCAGCAATCAGCTGATCCGCAGCTTCACGCGTTTTGGCTTGTAATTTATAGCCACCAAATACATGAACGGATTGTGGCGTTAGTCCAAGATGGACACACACTGGAATACCATTGCGAGTCAATACTTCTACCGTTTCAGCAAGCCAAGCACCACCTTCAAGCTTGACCATTTGTGCGCCAGCTTGCATCACTTTTTTCGAGTTTACTAGTGCATCATTGAGTGTGGCATAACTCATAAAAGGCAGATCAGTTAAGATGAAAGCATGGTTATTTCCACGACGTACAACTGAGGTGTGATAGACCATATCTTCCACATTCACAGGCAACGTTGAATCATGGCCTTGAATAGTCATCCCAAGCGAATCACCAATTAAAATGGTATCTATTTCAGCAATTTCCATTGCCTTCGCCATACTGGCGTCATAACAAGTCAGACATGAAAATTTTCGACCTTGCTGTTTGAATTGTCTTAAATCGCTCAGACTGATCATAAGATGTCCTCTAACACAGTTCCTTAGAACATTTTAAAGTTTAAATATTGATCCAAGATGAATCTGCTAAAACATCCAATTGGCTGTGTTTTGCAATATTCGTTTCTCGAATTTTCTGTCCATGAATTTCTAATTCGACATCCAGATCTAATAACGGCAGTATGACAAAATCTCGCTCAAATATCCCGATATGTGGAACAGTTAAGCGATCATTTTGAATCGTTTGATCACCATATAACAATAGATCTAAATCGAGTGTGCGTTCACCCCAACGACGTAAACGCACCCGCCCTGCTTCATTTTCTATTTTTTGTAATTCATCTAATAATTCAAGCGCCGTTAGACTCGTATCTAAACGAACGACCGCATTGTGGTAATGTGGTTGGTCTTGAGGACCCATAGGTGGACTATGATAAAGCCTTGATGCTTTCACCACACCCAGCATTGCCAGTTTCGTATAGGCTTCTGCCATCAACTGCTGAGAATCACCTAAATTACTTCCCAGTCCAATATATGTTCGTACTGTCATTGGATAGGACCAAACACCACTGTATTTAAATCACGTTTAACACGTTTACGCTTCAAAATAGGATGATCAGCTGCAATACCATTATCCAAAGCGATACTCGCATTTTGCTCTGTTCTTCGCTCATTCGCTGAAGCGGCCTTACGACTGCGGCGGCTACGTGACTCCGTTTCTTTAACTAGCGGTTCAATCTGCTGAGGCTTTGTTTCCGCAACATCTTCGATCACGGCAACTTTACGTCGTGATTTAGTCCGTTGACGATTGTACTGCGCAATCACACGCTCTTTTTCGTCCAAAGACATCAACTGATAAGCATCCCACCATTGACCCATGCCATTGGTCGTCTGATCTCCAGACTTTTCACGCAGCAACATAAAGTCAAAACCTGCTCTAAAACGAGCATGACCTGAGAGTGCTTCAATTTGCTGAGGTTTTGGGTTCAACAAACGAGTTTGCATTTCCCAAACTTCACGAATAAAGGTTTCTGCAAAACGCGGGATAATCGTGCGTGTCGCTTGGCGCTTCAGCACATCTAAGCCAGCTTGAGCACGTGCTTCAGCTGCCACAACACCTTTATGCATATAAAAATCACAACGCTCAAGGAATGGTTTCCACAACAATACCGCATAGAAAAATGCAGGGTTGATCGTTTTACCAATTTGAATTCGCTGATCTGTATTTTTCGCTGCACGTTCAATAAATGCATCAATATGAGGAGGAATATCTGCAAATAATTGTTTCCAGATTCCAAACTCAATCAACATTGGGAGCACACGATTCAAATGCCCCATTGTGAATAACTTTTGAGATTCATCATATAAACGATGGGGTGATACATCACGTAAAAGCAAGGCTGCTTCAGGTGTAAATACATCTAAAATTGCAGGATCAATTTTAAAGTTAAGTTTCGCAGCAAATCTCAGTGTTCGTAACATACGAACTGGATCTTCTTCAAAACGTAACTTTGGATCACCCAATAAACGCAATGTTTTTGTTTTTATATCATCAATAGCGTTACAGAAATCAAGAATGATACCCTTACGCGGTTGGTAATACATCGCATTGATTGAGAAATCTCGACGAGCAAAATCTTCTTCAATTGAGCCCCAATTATTATCTCTTAGAATCATCCCTGCAGCAGAAGTCACTGCTTTTTTAGGAGGAGCTCGGAAAGTGGCCACTTCAATTAATTCACGACCAGAATAGACATGAGCCAACTCAAAACGACGACCAATAATTCGGCAACGACGACCAAATACTTCTTTAATTTGTGAAGGTGTCGCATTGGTTACAGCATCGAAATCTTTAGGCGCAAGTCCAAGCATCAAATCACGGACACCACCACCGACGATGTAAGCTTCATAGCCGGCTTTAGTTAAAGAATCAATAACATCTAAAATGGAAGAAGGTAATTGTGCAGTGGATAAACCGCACTTTGACGCGTGCAAAGTTTGCAAAAGACGCTGTCTCCTACGTCAGAACGTAAAATCATAATTGTGCTAATCATAGCTCTAACACAATCAAAGGGCAATTTTATTCTCCAAGATTCACCGTCAAAATTGATTAAATTTCAACACCCCTTAGTGCCATTTGACCTCTATAAAAATGTGTTAGAGGGCTAACTGGTTGCGATTCTTTTCGATAAACTTTGGACCTATTCCTTTGACATTTTGAAGTTCATCTACTGACTTAAAACTGCCATGCTTTTGCCGATACTCAATAATTGCAGCAGCTTTCTTCTCACCCACTCCTTTAATCATTTGTAGTTCAACCATTGAAGCCGTATTAAGACGAACTTTAGTTGATTGCCCGACACCACCAGCTGATTGCTTTGATGATGTATTTACGGCTGGTCGAGATAAATAATGGTTCGCACTTTGCCGGTTAAGTCGTTGATCATGAGCTTCTTGCTCTGCTTTCCATTTTAAGTAAGATTGATCAAACTGTTGTGGATATGCCGAACTGATTAAACTCACACATGCAGTAAATATCAGAAGAAGAAAAGAAATGATGCTATTCATGTTGAACCTGAATGTTATTGTTATGTTGCTTTAGATACACTTTTGCCTGACCCCACAATTGGTCCATTTCTTTGAGACTCATATTTTCAATGGGCGTATTTCTATTTTTTGCCTGCAACTCAATGTATGAAAAACGTTGTTTAAATTTGTGGATGGTTCCAAGTAGAGCCATCTCACTTGAAATGCCGATTTTACGTCCAACATTGATTAAAGAAAATAAACAATCTCCAAACTCCTCTTGTATTTCGTCGGAATTTTGATGGTTGAGCGCCTCTCTCAATTCAGATAACTCTTCATCTAACTTTTCATACGCTTGCTCAACATTTTCGAAATCAAATCCAATCTGAGCTACATTTTTTTGAATTTGTTCGGCTTGATCTAAGGCAGGACCCGCTTTAATTTCATCTAAACGTGATTTAGTTTTGTCTTTTTTCTCTTCAGCCTTAATTTTTTGCCAAAGTTCACTCACCTGCTGTTCATTCAGTTGTTCAAATTGAGCCGATTGAAAGACATGAGGATGTCTTCGAATCAACTTGTCGCACAACGTTTCCACCACATCATGAAAATTAAATGCTCCTTGCTCACTATACATTTGCGCTTGAAATACAACTTGCAGCAGAAGATCTCCTAATTCCTCTTTTATATGCGCTGTATTTTGTGATCGAACTGCTTCTTCAACCTCATAAGCTTCTTCAATCGCATAGCGAGTCAAGCTTTCAGGCGTTTGTTTTTGATCCCATGGACATTTCGCACGAAGCTCTTGCATGATATTTAAAAGTTTTTCCATGAAAGTTGATCTCTAGTGAATGATGAGTTTAAAGATATTGTTGATTCAATGAACAATCTTATGCTCAACTAGGAACATAAAATGATGTAAAACAACAAGGATTTTCGATGACATCTAGTATTTTTATCAGTGGCGCAGCACAAGGGATTGGCGCAGCTACCGCAAAACTATTCTATCAGCAAGGTTATAAAGTCGGTATTTATGACATCAATCTCGAACAAGCTGAACAATTGGCTCAATCTTTAGGGCCAAATGCTAAAGCGGGTTTGCTAGATGTTTCCCAATACGACCAATGGCAAAGTGCTTTAACTGAGTTCAACGAATGGGCTGGTGAAATAAATATATTATTAAATAATGCTGGCATCTTATATTCAGGGGCATTCGAAAATACAGATATCTCATCGCATCATCGAACATTTAATATCAATGTTAACGGCGTTCTCAATGGCTGTCATGCTGCGCTCCCTTTCTTAAAACAGGCCTCCCACGCACGTATCATCAATATGTCCTCTGCTTCTGCTATCTATGGTCAAGCTGATTTAGTGTCCTATTCAGCAAGTAAATTTGCTGTTCGCGGCATTACAGAAGGTCTTGATGTTGAATGGCAAAAATATGGAATACGCGTATTAGACATCATGCCATTATTTGTTCAGACTGCCATGGTAAAAGGCATGGATGCGGGTACGATTCAAAATATGGGAGTCAGTCTCAGCGCCCAAGACGTTGCTCAGGAAATTTACCGTGTCGCACGTTTAAAAAGCCATCACTTAACCGTGACTCACCATACTGTTGGCATCAAAACTGAACTAATGTATCACCTGTCAAGATTCAGTCCTCAATTGATCAATAGAGTGACAAATTTAATATTAAGTAAAAAGAAATGACAAATTAGTCACATTTGTGTATATTCTCTCGCCCCAACAGGGGCATTTATAACAATGCGTTACAAATGAGAATATATAATGAAAAAAATTTTAACTTTAGCTATCGCTACTGCTTTAACAACGACTCTTGCTCAAGCTTCGGGTGAACTACCAACGAAACAACACTCAACTGCTGAACTCAAGGCAATGGATTGTGCAACACTAGCTGTTGAAAAAGCCAATGCTAAGCGTAACTTAGAAAATGCTGATAAAAATATTGCAGCTGCTGCAACCCAAACGCCAGCTAAATCATTGAGCAAATGGGCGGGTATGGCAGGTAATGCATTATCTACTTTCGGTGGCAACTCAGAAAAAGCAACAAAAATGGGGCAAGTTGCAAACTCTGTAGCGGGTGAAAGCGATACTTCTGATGCTGCAAATATTCCATTACAGCAACAGATCAAAGCTGCATCGCAAGCAAACATCGATAATATTGGAATCTATCAAGGTTCTAAAAAATGCAAAATCTGATTTAACTCTATTTGAGTGATCAGTCATAAAAAAGCCTGCTAAAGCAGGCTTTTTTTTAATTTCCTTGAACCAAACGTCTTGCGCTAATGATGCCTGGTTGCTGTTCCAATCGAGCCAACAAGCGAGACAATTGAGCCAAACCTTTGACCTCAATCAATAGTTTCATATTGGCAATACCATCCGCTTCCGAAATAGTATTCACTTGGCGAATATTAATCTGATCTGAAAAAATCACTTGGGTTAGATCCTTCAGCAGTCCTCGACGATCATAAGCCTCAACCACAATTTGGACACTCTGCCCTCTTGTGGGTTGCATTTCCCAATCTGCTTCAACAGCGCGTTCAGGTTCTTGGCTGATCATACGCACATAATCCGGACAAGCCACCTTATGAATACTCACGCCACGATTGAGTGTGATATATCCAGCAATCGACTCACCATGAACAGGCTGACAACATTGTGCAATATGTAGTTCAACATTATCCAAACCGTCAATCAGAATCCCATGCGCTGATAATGTATGACTCGCCCGTGGATTTAATGCTGGCTTCAGCACTAACTCAGGCTCATCTTGATCCAAGTGCATATGACGATTGACTTGATTAATCAATGCATGAAGACTGATATCTCCACTCACCAAGGATACAAGAATGTCCTCACCTGTTTTAACGTTAAAGTGAGCACAATAATCACTCAAATCAATACTTTTTGGGTGAATTGCAAGACGTGATAATTCCTTGGTGAGAATCTCTCGACCGACTTCTAAGTTCTTACTACGGTCTTGCTGTCTGAACCAATGGCGCAACTTGTCTCTTGCACGTGCTGTCTTGATATAACCTAAAGAGTTCACCAACCAATCACGATTTGGCTCACGATCTTTCTTGGTCAGAATCTCGACTTGTTCACCTGTTTTTAATGTATAAGTCAGTGGCACATAACGTTGGTTCACACGTGCTGCATAACACTTATTACCAACCTCAGTATGCACATGATATGCAAAATCTAAAACGGTTGAATTACGCGGTAATTCTTTAATGTCACCATCACGACTAAAAACATAAATTTTTTCAAAATCTTCAAAATCTTGAAGCTGATTGAAATTTTCAGTTTCGTCTTCATTCGGATGCGCACCTGCTTCATTTCGTTCTTGATAATGTTCAAGCACGGAACGTAAAGAGTGCAAACGATGATTAAATGAATAATCTGTAGTTTTCGCACCTTCTTTATAATTGAAATGAGAACAAACGCCTAACTCAGCTTCTTCATGCATTTCAGTGGTTCTGATTTGTATCTCTAAAGATTTATTTTCAGCAATCACTGCAGTATGTAAAGAACGGTAGCCATTGGCTTTTGGGTTAGTGATGTAATCATCAAACTGATGGGGAATATGACGCCAGATTTGATGTACGATCCCCAAAGCGTGATAACACTCAGATACATTCTGAACCAGTACACGAACAGCTCGAATGTCATATAGCTGATCGAAACTTAAGTTCTTACTTTTCATTTTTCGATAAATCGAATAAATGTGTTTCACACGACCTGAGATTTCAGCCTCAATGCCATGCTTCAACAACTCACTTTTCAGCTTATCGACCACGAATTGAATATATTGTTCGCGCTCTAAGCGTTTTTCATTGAGTAAAGATGCAATTTCTTTATAGCGCTCTGGTGCTAAATAACGGAACGCAAGATCTTCAAGTTCCCATTTTAACTGCGCGATACCAAGACGATGCGCCAAGGGCGAGTAAATGGTCAAAATTTCTCGTGCGACACGCTCTTGACGCTCTTTTGGAGAGTTTGCCAACTCACGCAAAGCCAGCGTACGCTCAGCCAACTTGATTAATACAACGCGAACATCCTCTGTTACTGAGATCAACATCTTGTAAATCCCAGTTAAATGTTCACGCTGATTATTATTGAAGTGATCTTCTAAACGTTTATTTTTTTCGATCAGCTCTGACAACTTACCCATTGCCAAAGTGCCTTTCACCAAATTGTAGACACTTTCACCAAAGCTTTTACGAATCTCCTCAAGCGACGTCATGCCCTCACGCACACTACGATAAAGCATCGCTGCTGACAAAGTATCTTCATCAACATGTAGGTGAGCCAAAATATCTGCCATACCTAAGCCAGTCGCGAAGGTATTGGTTTTATGATGGTGATCAGAAGTCAGTTCTTTTTTTAAAACACTAAGAGCGACTTCTTCTAATTTTTTAAGTTCTGCACCGTCTAAAATAATCCGCGCACGGTCTAGCCAAGTTGCTAAACCAAGTTGCGCTTCAGCGGCATGTTCTACAGTCGTTTCCTCAGACAACTCAGTCAGTCGTCCAGGTAACTGCTCACGTACTGTGACCATACCCTTCTCCTTTTTTAAATCTAATCTTCATTTTATTAAATCAACACTTAGCACTAGCTTTTTTCAAATAAAGCAATAGATTCAACATGGCCTGTATGACTGAACATATCCATCACACCAGCTTTCTTCAACTGATAGCCATGTTGTACTAAAATCCCTGTATCACGTGCTAATGTAGCAGGATTACAGGAAACATAGACGATTTTTTTTGCACCAAAATTTGGCACATAGTGCATAATTTCTTCAGCTCCAGCGCGTGGTGGGTCTATTAAGAGTGCATCGAACCCTTGATTTGCCCAAGAATGTTGCGAAAAGTCTTGCGTTAAATCCTGAGCATAAAATTTTACGTTTGTGATGCCGTTTTTCAGTGCATTTTCTGTCCCACGCATCACCATTTCCTCACTTCCCTCCACCGCGACGACCTCACCCCGTGTTACAGAACGTGCAAGTGGCAATGAGAAATTCCCTAGACCACAGAATAAATCAAGAACACGCTCATTTCCGCTCAGGTCAAGCAATTCACATGCCAGCTTCACCATTTGTGGATTAATGGTGGGGTTCACCTGAGTAAAGTCAGTCGGTTTAAAACCAAACGTCACGTTAAAATCAGGTAGTGAGTAATGTAATCGCTCAGATAGGTCACCATCCGCACGATGAACACTACTTACACCAGCTGGTTGCAAATAAAGCTGCCATGATCTTTCTAACGCAAATTCACGCAGTTGGTTGACATCATTTTGCGGTAATTTGTTGGTATGACGTATCAAAAGTGCAACCTCTTGATCTCCTTTCGCCAATTCAATATGACCTATATCTGCTTTTGCTTTTAGATTTTCAAGGAGTACCTTGAGGTGAGGTAACGCAGCATCTAGCTCTGCATCTAAAATTTTGCAGGTTTTAATTTCAGTAAGCTGATTAGATTGAGCCTCACGAAAACCCATGACTAATTTATTTTTTTTAGCAATGTAGCGAACGCCAATACGAGCCTTGTGACGATAATCTTCACGTAACGAACGCAATGGTTCTAGCCACGACTCTGGAAGAGCACCTGCAAAGTGGGTGAGATGCGACTCTAAAACTGATTGTTTTAAACGAATTTGTTCATCTAATTTTATGTGCTGCATATTACAGCCTCCACATTTTCCAAAATGTGGACAAACTGGCTGTGTACGAATTGGACTCGGCGCCCCAATCAACTGCACACAATCAGCTTCTTCTAATTTTTTTGCCTGATGGGTAATTTGAGCTTCTACTGTTTCTCCTGGCAGTGCAAAACGAATAAAAACCTTTTTACCCAATTTGTCTTGAGGATGTTCCTGTCCTTGAAAATGTGCGATCCCTCGCCCTTCATGTGAAAGTCTCTCAACTGTAAATGTATAACGAGGAAGTTGAGATGAGCGATGTGCGGCACGTTGTTTCAAAGAGATAACCTAATGTTGAGTTGATTTAAAATCAGAAGCGGTGAAGTCAGTTTTTTCAGCAGTTTCTTGCCAAATACGCAAAAATTCTGTTTGCTGGGGTTGACCTTGAAGATAATGAATCGTCGCTTGAATCCACAGACGATGATCTTCAGGGAAAATCTGTCCTTTTAACAATACATAGCGCAGATAGACTAACCATGTGTTTAAAACATCCCCTTCACAATAACTGGTTAATTCTATCCAATTATTGTTACGAACATATTCAGGGATAAAATAACCTGGTGTTCCGCGCTTACCCGGGTAACCGAGCATATAGGCGACATCATCCAGTTTTTGGAAGTGACGCGCATTAAACATTGCCATAAAATCCATCAAATCAATATGACGATGATGGTAACGATTCTGGTAGTTATTATAGCGCTTTTGCGTATCAATTTCGCCTTGATCAAACAGACTTGGCGCAGACAACCCATGATACATTGCTCTATACATAATAACAGGCAGATCAAATTGGGAGCCATTCCAACTGACTAAAGTCGGATTACGTTTATCAAAAATTGATAGAAATTTTTGTAAAATTTCAGGTTCTGAATAATGTTCACGACTGAATGAAAATAATTTCATTCCTGCCTTTTCATCAATCCATAGTCCTGAAATACAGACAATTTCATGTAAAGCAAGTCGCTGAAAGTCAGTGCCCGCTTCTTGACGTCTTAACTTACTCAGCGCTTGTTCAATACTATCTTCTGGTAAATCTAAGCCATATAGATGCGCTCCTGATTTAAGATCGGTCAATGTTTCAATATCAAACACTAAAACAGGTAAGCGCATATAGATTTACTCGAATTTATTGTTCATCTTCTACAGAGAATAACCCCGTAGAGAGATAACGATCACCACGATCACACACGATACATGCAATCACAGCACCAGGATGTTGTTCAGCGATTTTTATTGATGCCCAAACTGCACCACCAGAAGAAGTACCAGCACTAATTCCTTCCTTACGTGCCAATTGACGAGCCATTTTTTCAGCTTCAATTTGTGGAATATCCATAATTTGATCAACACGAGAAGCATCAAAAATCGTCGGCAAATATTCTTGAGGCCAACGGCGAATACCTGCAATATTCGATCCTTCAGATGGCTGTAGACCAATAATTTGAATATCTGGATTTTGTTCTTTGAGGTATTTTGAAATCCCCATGATGGTTCCCGTTGTTCCCATCGAACTTACAAAATGCGTAATTTTACCACCAGTTTGTTGCCAAATTTCTGGACCAGTTGTCAAATAGTGTGCTTGGACATTGTCTGGATTACCAAACTGATTGAGCACCAAACCTAGACCATCTTTTTCCATTTGCAATGCGATATCACGAGCTTCTTCCATATTCTCGGATTCAATAAGCTCAGCACCATACGCACGCATTGCATCTTTGCGTTCTTGACTAGAGCTTGCAGGCATAATCAATTTCATTTTATAGCCACGCATTGCCGCAACCATGGCTAATGCAATACCTGTGTTACCGCTAGTCGCTTCGATCAGCGTATCACCTGGCTTAATGTCACCACGTTTTTCAGCTTGCATGATCATGTTATATGCTGGGCGATCTTTGACAGAGCCCGCTGGATTATTCCCTTCCAGTTTTGCCAATACAGTCGCTTGAGTATGACTTGCCAGACGCTGTAACCTAACCAATGGGGTTTTACCCACATAGTGGTCTAATAAAAAATCGTCTGATTGAAAATCTACTTGTGTATTACTCATTATTTGCACCCATATTGAGGTGCAGGTATTGTATGAAAAAAAGTATCTCACTGCATCAATTTCAAAGGCTTTTTAATGAGGGTGATTAAAGCACCATCATTTTTTTAAAGCGTGCTAATATGCCCAACATGGGGAATGAGTCACTCTGCACATGTCGAATTTGAATAAAAAAATCTTCAATCGCTTAAAACTAAACCATGCTTATGGGCAATTGATTGCCCTCATTTTTGTACCCATTGCGGTACTGGCAAGCGTCGGCTCTGCACTGGTGCTCACAGAAACGTCTAATTCCGCAAAATCAGAACAACGCTTTGCCGCAAATGCAATTTTAAGTCGTTATAAATACACGACAGAAAACCTACTTATTGCGCTTGAAAAAAACCCCTCACAAGCGCAACAAGACCGCGCTAAAAGCATCTTACAAAAGATGTTTAATGAAAAGTATTTACTCAGTGTCGCAGTCCTAAACCAACAACAAAAACCTTATTTTGGGTTAGGCTATCGCAATGAAAAACCTTGGCCTAGCTTCCCGACCAATGTACAAACATTTGGTCCGATTAAAGATCAACATAATCATATTTATGGCTTAGCATTAAATACGCCTGATCAAAGTAAAAAATGGCTTGTTATCGAGCTAGATAATCAACCTCTCGCCATCTCTCAATATCGTGTTTTCATTGTACTGATCACGACGGGTTTGTTGACACTTTTACTCTTATTACTGTGCTTGAACTTTTATTCACGACGTTGGATTGCACCTATGTACGAAATACGTATGCAATTACAGCGACTCAATGCAGACACACTCGACCAACACATGGTCATCAATAGTACTGGCGAGTTAAGGTTACTCCAACGCGATATTGCGAATGTCGTGAAGCGTCTACATTTCAGCTTTTTAGAGCTGAAGGAACATACCGAGCAGACCGAAGACGATTTAAGACGTACGCTTGATACACTTGAAGTGCAAAATATTACTTATAAACAAGCACGCGATCAGGCCATTTCATCCAATCAGGCAAAATCTGTTTTTCTTGCCAATATCAGTCATGAGTTGCGTACCCCGCTGAATAGTATCGATGGTTTTATTCACTTGTTATTGCGCCAAGAGAATCTCAGCAATGATCAAAGCCTGTATTTGCAAACGATTCGCAAATCATCAGCACATCTTTTAGCACTGATCAATGACGTCTTGGACTTTTCAAAAATTGATGCCGGTAAACTTGAACTAGAAACCGCATCATTTGATTTAGAAGAAGCGATCTTCGATGTTATGGACATGTTGTCGCCATTAGCCGCCCAAAAAAATATCGATATGGCCTTCTACTATGCCGATAACATTCCAAAGTATGTGATTGGCGATGCTTTACGTTGTAAACAGATTTTGACTAACCTGATTTCAAATGCCATTAAATTCACCCCTGATGGTGAAATTATTGTACGTGTTCGAATGGAGCATGACGATCTAGAACATTGCCTATTGCATTTTAGTGTTCAAGATAGTGGTATTGGGTTAAGTGGTACAGACCGAAAACGGTTATTTGAATCATTTTCTCAAGGCGATGCTTCCGTCACTCGTCAATTTGGTGGCACAGGTTTAGGCTTAGCAATCTCAAAACAATTGGTTAATCTGATGCATGGCCAAATTGGCTTTGAAGATAACCAAGAACGCGCCCCAACTGAAAAGGGTTCAACATTCTGGTTTACTGCGAAATTTGCGGTTGATGAATATGAAATTATTCATCCGCAATTCCATGACATGCGTGTCATCTCCTATTTAGCCCACCCTGCAACTGCGAATGTTTTACGTCATTATTTAGAAAATTATGGTGTTGAACACACAGAAGCTCAATCCATTCTAGATTTATTCAGCCGTCTAAATGGTTTGACACATCAACCTGAAAATACGTGGTTGATTGTAGATCACAGTGGTGATCCAGAGGCTTTATTAAAAGAGATTCGCGGACGTTATCAAGGTCACTTAGCCGTATATGGCTATCAGATGGCGCTCGACCTCAACATGTTGAATGAATACAAAGCGAGACCACTGTATCAACCTCTGAGCCGTTCATCATTAATTCAGCTTTTGGAAAATCAGCCAATATTTGAAGTAGAACCTCATGATAACTTTAAAGCCCTTAATTTACATGTACTTGCAGTAGACGATCATCTACCAAACTTAATCGTTTTAGAAGCTTTGCTCGGCGAAATTAATGTTCAAACAACTAAAGCGCAAAGTGGACAAGAGGCACTACAAATTTTACAACAACAGATTCAAAATGATGAAAAGCCGTTTGATCTGATATTTATGGACATTCAAATGCCAGTGATGTCCGGCATCGATACGACTCGTGCGATCAGGTCACTAGAATCCACCATCGAGGGACGTCACACACCGATCATTGCACTTACAGCACATGCTTTAGCAGATGAGAAACAAAAGTTGCTTAAAGTCGGCATGGATGACTATGTCACCAAACCAATCCAAATGGATCAGATTATTCAAATTCTGACCCATTGGAGCAGTGATAAGTTTATTCATCCAATTAAATCCCAAGAAAAAACTTTACGTATCGAAACCTTAGATCATCAGGTTTTAGATTGGAAACAGTGCGTTCAATTGGCAGCGAATAAAGAAGATTTAGCACAAGATTTATTGAAGATGCTGGTAGATAGTTTCCCAAATGAACTTGCTGAAATAGAACAACTCATCGAACTTGAAGATTATCCGCAGCTCGAACATGTATTACACCGTTTATATGGGGCAACACGCTACGTCGGCACTCCGAATTTACAAAGCATCACAGGTGAATTTGAACAGTTCGTTTCAACGCTGCGTAAAGAGCGTAGAAAAGCAGATGAGCAATTTATTGAAAATGTGATGAAACGGCTGGATGAATTAAAAGATGCGATTGTACAAGTAAAAGAAGCAGCCGAGTCTATTTTGAATCATTAATAGACGATCAACGCACTGTATTAGGCAATACGTGATGACTCTACTGTCACGACAGTCTATTTTGGACATGTTATGCTTAAAACAAGAAACAATAAACTCGAGTCACAATAATGGCTGTAATACGTGTAGAAAAAAATAATGGAATTGCGACGGTTTTTCTGAATCGTCCCGACAAACGTAACGCGATGAGCTTTCAACTTTTGAAAGAGTTGGTGCAAGTCGCAAAAAAAATTAAATCTGATCGTACTATCCGCTGTGTGATTCTCACTGGTGAAGCCAACGTATTTAGTGCAGGTATTGATTTAACAGACCTGAATAATCCACAAAATCGTGCTTATGCCGCATGGGAACTCATTAAGCCTGGTCAAAGTCTATTTCAAAAAGCTTTTTTAATCTGGCAAGAACTCCCTGTTCCAGTCATTGCAGCTATTGATGGGTATTGCTTCGGTGCAGGTATGCAATTGGCTTTAGCGGCTGATATTCGAATTGCTCACCCCAATACCCAAATGTCGATCATGGAAACCCGTTGGGGCTTAGTTCCAGATATGGGGTTAACGCGCTCAATCAAAGGTATTATTGGAGTCGACCTAGCCAAAGAATTATCATTAACAGCACGTGTATTTGATGGTGAATATGCCAAAGTAATTGGATTGATCACGCATGTTGATGACAAGCCGATGCAAAAAGCTCAACAGCTTGCCGAAGAAATGTTGCAACGCTCACCAGATGCCTTAGCCGCAGTCAAACAAGTCTTAGATGCAATGGAACACGCACCCCAAAAATCACTTCGTCTTGAGAAAATTTGGCAACTCAAATTACTCCTGGGCAAAAACAGTCAAATCGCGCGTAAAAAAGATAAAAATCCAGATTTGGAATTTTTACCACGTCAATTTAAATAAATTGGTTTTCAAACTTAGATCAGGGATTAGCTTCAGTAATGATTAACGATCAAACTAAAATCGCGTTCTTAGGTATGGGTTTAATGGGTAGCAGAATGGCGACTCGATTGATACAGGCTGGGTTTTACACTGCTGTCTGGAACCGAAGTCCAAACGCATGTGAGCCGTTAATCCAGCTTGGGGCACATCCCCTTCAACTCTCTGAGATAGCACAATTTGATCTGATCCTAACTTGTTTAGCCGATGACAATGCGGTAGAGGCTGTTTTTTCTCAAATTGAATCACTGATTCAACCCGAGCAGATTATTGTGGACTTCTCGAGTCTATCTGTGGATAAAACTAAAAATCTTGCACAACGTGCAACTGCTAAATCAGCGCATTGGATAGATTCTCCTGTGTCAGGTGGAACAGCTGGTGCTGAAAATGGCAGTTTAGTTATTTTTGCTGGCGGACCATCGAGCATCATCGAATCTTTACAACCAATGTATCAAGTTCTTTCACAACGTGTAACCTGTATGGGTGGAACTGGAACAGGACAAGCCACCAAAATTTGTAATCAACTCATCGTTGCTGCAAATAGCACACTCATCGCAGAAGCTGTTGCTTTAGCAGATCAGGCGGGTGTTGATACTCAACTGCTTGCACCTGCCTTAGCAGGTGGATTCGCCGACTCTAAACCTTTTCAAATTTTAACACCACGTATGGCAACGCACGAGTTTGAGCCTGTGCAATGGAAAGTTCAGACCCTGTCTAAAGATTTAAATAACGCCTTGAGTTTGGCTCGACAATTTGACCTTAATATTCCTGTCGCTCAACAAGCCTTAGAACAATTGAAAGCGCATCAATCCAACGGCTTTTCTGAATCAGACCTTGCCTCAGTCATTCTGCAAGTTGAACAAAACAATAAATAGGTCGCATTCAATATGAAGCTCGCTGTCAATTTATCGATGATCTTTACAGAAGTTCCACTCATTGAACGCTTTGCGCTGGCTGCTGAATATGGGTTCCAACATGTAGAAATTCAATTTCCATATGAGCTGAGTATTAATCAAATTCAGCATGAACTCAATGAACATCAACTTAGCTTGTGTCTCATCAACGTTCCTGCCGGAGATTTAATGCAAGGCGGATGCGGATTAGCAAGTAGCCCAAGTAAAACTGATGAATTCAAACAAGCTGTTGACTTAGCGATTGAATATGCATGCTCACTCAATATACCTCGAGTGAATATTTTGGCTGGCAAGCAACCAGATAATGTTGAATATCAGGTCTGCTATGAAACCTTAGTCTCAAATCTTAAATTTGTCAGCGAGATCTTCACAGCGCATGGGATTCAACCCGTTTTTGAGATGATTAATGGCTTTGATATGCCCAACTTCATGATTCAAACAATGCATCAAGCCAAAGAGTTACTGAAAGACGTTAATCATCCAGCTCTAAAAATGCAATTCGATTGCTATCACATGGCTAGAATGCAAGAAGACCTGATTCTGTCACTCAAAGAAAATATGCAACACATTGGGCATATCCAATTTGCAGATGTACCAGGTCGACATGAACCACTCACAGGGATAATTGACTATCCCGCTATTTTTGAATGCATTGCAAATAGCATGTATGAAGGATTTGTCGCAGCCGAATATCGCCCCCAATCTCATTCAACAGATTCTTTCGAATGGAAAAATAAACTTCTTTAATATCATCATATTGTGGTATAAAATTTGTTCAAAGTTTGAATTTTCAAGCAGAAAGCGCTATAGTGAAAGATGAGTTATAGTCAGGAAAATACACTTCTCATGAATTTAGAACCATCGCCCGGCGCTTCTAATTCTCACGAACTCTCTTTGAATTCTCCAAAACAAGACGTTCAAGCTTGCTTAAAAGTTGTTCAAGAAGCATTGCTTGACGTTAAAGCAAAAGAAATCACAACGATTGATGTTAGCGAAGTGAGCAATGTTGCAGATGCAATTGTCATTGCTTCAGGTACTTCTACACGTCACGTGAAAGCGCTTGCAAACAACGTCGCTGATGAAGCACGTAAAGCAGGTTTTCGCCCTATCGGTATTGAAGGCGAAAGCGATGCAGAATGGATCCTTGTTGATCTTGGCACTGTTGTAGTACATCTGATGTTACCTACAGCACGTAAGTTTTATGATCTAGAAAACTTATGGCGTAATGCTTCAACTACAGATTCTGTAGCATAAACATATTAAAGCGACCTTCTTGGTCGCTTTTTTATACTGTGCATTTTAAATTTATAACAATAAAGCCAACAAAAAAGAACTCACTAATTTGGTTTACCTTGATATGACCATGATAAAAGCCACAAGAACAGATCACGATGCATTAGTAGAAACATTAATGCAATCCTTTTGGAACGAAGAGTTTTGCAACTGGGCGATCCAAGCTGAAAAACTGAGTTTCCAACAAAAACATGAAAAACTAGAGCAATTCTTTAGTATTCAATTGAAAGATATCGCTCAACCATATGATGAAGTCTATACCAATCCCGATCGCTCAGTTGCTGCACTTTGGATTCCGCCAAATCAGTGGGATTTAAACCTCATTCAGCAGGTTAAACTACTCCCTCAATTAACGAAGATTATCGGTTTAAGACAACTGGTGAAATTTATTCACATCATTAATCTGGTGCAGAAACATCATCCCAGTGAGGCGCATTATTATTTACAACTCATAGGTGTAAGTCCTGACCACCAAGGACAAGGCTTAGCCAGCAAAGTCTTAACACCTATTCTCACAAAGAGCGATCAACACGGTATCCCATGTTATTTAGAAACTGCAACACCAAGCAATGTTGGACTCTATCGTCATTATGGATTTGAAGTGATCTTTCACCTTCGCGATCTGCCCTACGATGCACCTGAAATTTGGGGAATGTGGCGAAAACCTACACATGAAAAATAAAAAAACCACCCGAAGGTGGTTTTTTAAAAACAAGCTATGAATTAGTGACCTGTACCATTAATGGCTTTCGTCATATCTTCAACAACTTTCTTCGCATCACCAAAGATCATCATTGTTTTGTCGTTATAGAACAAGTCATTATCAAGACCCGCATAACCTGTCGCCATAGAGCGCTTGATCACCATAATGGTACGAGCTTTATGTGCTTCAAGAATAGGCATACCATAAATTGGTGAGTTTGGATCATCTTTCGCTGCAGGGTTAACGACGTCATTCGCACCGATGACCAATACCACATCTGTTGCTGGGAAGTCTGAATTAATCTCATCCATCTCTAAGATGTCTTCGTACGGAACATCTGCTTCAGCTAAAAGAACGTTCATGTGACCAGGCATACGACCAGCC
>NZ_JBWYIL010000013.1:0-86105 GCF_056779755.1 Acinetobacter sp. 24-47-66 | reverse complement strand
GCTTTTGTGCTTCGATCGGGCTGTTGTTGCTCGGTACAATCGGTTGGGCTTCATCAATGAGCCAGTTAATGCCTTCACTGCGTAGTAAGCGTGTTAGAAAATCATAGTCTGATTCATTGGCTTGCATCACAAATGGACGTATATCATATGATGCTTTTAAACCCGCCGTTGACAGACTCAAAGCGGTACTAAATAACACGCTTTTCGTCTGCCACTCTTTAAAAATAATCTCAGTGATATCAACCACGGATTTGTTCATAAATACGCGACTGTTACGGCGTTTGTGCCAAAGTGAAGTTGCATCTTCAACAGTCAACTTATATAAGGTCAACGCTCCATCACTTTGACCTTGGCTCACCCCTGTCACAATCCCAGTAGTCCGAGCTAATTTTCCAAGATCCGTAACTTGATCGACAGCCACTAAACAACCAATGAATTGCTTAAGTTGTAAATGCGCATTCGTCGATAAGCATAATACTTCAGCTTTTAAGCCTTGATTAATAAAGTGTTGACCCTGAATTCGTTGAATGAAAACTTGGCTATCTAATATTGGATTAGAAAATTTAATATGTAAGGCGCGCTTTTGCGGGCTAAGACCCAAGCCTTCTATAATTGAATTGATATTATTGAGCATAGAATGATTAAAGCTATTATTATGATTTTTGAAAATTGTAGCGTATTCCGCTCAATCTTGCTTTTAAATATTGTAATTATTCTAAACAAAAAATAGGAACCAACGCATTGATTCCTATTTATTTCCAATGAATTTATATTGAAAATTCAAGTTTTTTTAAAATGGAATTCGCTTATAACGGCGATATTCAGGCTTCCAGAAATTATCTTCAATACTTTTTTCGATCAGCTCATCACTCAATGGCAAGGCAACACCATCCTCAATCGCCGCTTTGGCAACCTTGAACGCGATGATTCGGGAGACTTTCTGCAAATCATTAAGATCAGGAAGTAAGTCGTCGTCAGGGTGTTGCAATTTTGGAGAGCAATCTGCCAACGCCATACTTGATGCCATCAGCATATTGTCTGTAACACGCGTTGCCTGCACAGCAATCACCCCTAAGCCAATCCCTGGGAAAATATAAGAGTTATTACACTGAGAAATATTGTGTAGCTTATCTTGATAATTAACAGGCATAAATGGACTACCAGTTGCAATCAAAGCGCGACCGTCCGTCCACTGAATAATATCTGCTGGTACAGCTTCTACACGCGACGTTGGATTCGACAATGGCAATACAATAGGATGCTCGCAATTGGATGCCATAGTTCGAATAATTTCTTCAGTGAATAAACCCGGTTGTCCAGAGACACCAATTAACACAGTCGGGTGTGCATTTTTTACAACATCTAGCAATGAAATGATGCCTTCCGCATTAGCCCACGCGGATACATTTTCTGAACTTTGAACCAGTTTACGCTGAAAATCTAAAAGATTTGGTTGATTATCGGTCAATAATCCAAAACGATCGACCATATAAATTCGTGATCTTGCCTCAGCATCACTCAAACCTTCAGCCACCATTTGCGCAATGATTTGCTCAGCGATACCACAGCCCGCTGAACCAGCACCAAGGAATGCCACTTTCTGGTCACGTAATTGTTTTCCTGCAGCTCGACTTGCTGCGATTAAGCTGCCGACTGCAACAGCAGCAGTGCCTTGAATATCATCATTAAAACAACAATATTGATTACGATATTTTTCCAGCAATGGCATTGCATTTTTTTGAGCAAAATCTTCAAATTGAATCAAAGCTTTTGGCCAACGGCGTTTAATCGCACGAAGTACGTCATCCACAAAGTCATAGTATTCATCACCACTAATACGAGGCTGATTCCAACCTAAATAAATTGGATCATTTAGCAACTGTGCATTATTGGTTCCTACATCCAATGTAATGGGTAATGTATAAGCTGGGCTAATACCACCACATGCGGTATAGAGAGATAATTTTCCGATTGGAATTCCCATCCCACCAATCCCTTGGTCACCTAAACCAAGAATGCGTTCACCATCTGTGATTACAATGACTTTGACGTTGTTCTTATTCACATTTTGTAAAATATCGTCGATGTTGGCACGATCAGGATATGAAATAAATACACCACGATGACGGCGGTAAATATCAGAAAATCGTTGACAAGCCTCACCTACCGTTGGGGTATAAATAATCGGCATCATTTCTGATAAATGATTTTCTATGAGGTGATAAAACAAAGTCTCATTGGTGTCTTGTATATTTCTCAGATAAATATGCTTATTAATGTCGTCATGAAATGACGTAAATTGTTGATATGAACGTTGGTGTTGCTCTTCAATCGTTTCAATCACATGAGGCAGCAAACCGTTTAGATTAAAACTTGCTCGCTCTTCCTCAGTGAACGCAGAGCCTTTATTAAGAAGAGGTAGTTCAAGCAAAGTAAAGCCAGCATAAGGGGTATAAAGAGGGTGTTTTACTTCAGTGTGTTCAGTTGTCATCTCTAATCTCATGGATCAGGCCTAAATTCAGACCCTTTTCATTTCATTTTTACCATTTATTTAAGAAATAGCTTAAGCCGAAATGAAGACAAATGTATATTTATAAAATTGATAATAATATTGGCAGTATTTTTAAATTTTATAACTTCAATCCATTATTCTATTGATAGAAAAATAGATAAAATTGTCACATTTCAAATGTATTATTCATGTTTATTAACTTTTTTTTGCAAACTAATCTGAACGATTCAGCTAATATCGGATTCAATCGTATTTTTACTTCATTATTAGATCCACATGAAAATTACAGCTAAAATTGCCATTTTGCCATTAACTATTATTTCACTGCTAAATGTAACGGGTTGCCAAACCATCACTGACACAACCTCAAAGGTCGGTGATAAAGCACTTTCAATGGTGGGTTTAGCACGCGCCGATAAGACCCCTGAAATTGATAAAAAAGGCATTGTCGATATTAGTAAAACAACACTCGAGCAAATTGAGAAACTTAAACAAAATATGCCGATTGGTCAGTGGGTATATATCGAAAATGACCTTCAAGGAATTTATGACTTACAAAACAAAGCAGTTGATGGTCACATGCTGTTCCTGCGCTTAAATTGTAAGAATAGTGTCCAAAAACCAAGTCTCAGCATACAAAATGCGGAAGGATCAGAAATTTTAAATAGTCTTCAGCCTGAAGTTGGAACGATCCAAGTACTACTCGACAATAAGAATTACGGAAATCCTTTTAGTTTGGCGAATCAAAAAAAATTAGCGACATTTCAAACTGCTGCTCAAAAGGCCAAAACCATTAAAATCTTCCATGCATCTAAGTTATACACTTTCCAAAATGGTAAAGCAGAATTACTAAATAAGCCTGTCACGTGTATGGCTTAATTTCGAGTCATAAAATTGCCTGATTTCTATTTAAATTCACATTAAATGAGATAAAGACAATCAGGCTCAATTCAATCATCGATATGCATTAGATGTAAAAGATTAATTTCATCATCGTTAATTCTGCAAATAGCGCATAGTGATTAAAAAAACTGATTTTATTATTTTTTATGTCGGATAAGTTTTATTCAACGCAAATCTGCTTCGCTAATGAGCGCTAAATTTGCTATATTTGTCGTTTTTCTGCGACATTAATTTTTCGATAAATTATGAATACGGCAATACAAGCAGCTCTCGATCATGCAGTGCAATCTCTTCAAGCTGAAGGGGTCCTCCCATCTGACTTTAACAACAGCGGAAACTTAACGCGAACCAAAGACCGAAGCCATGGTGACTTCGCTTCGAATATCGCAATGATCGCGTCTAAAGCTGCAGGTATGAAGCCTCGTGATTTAGCAGAAAAAATTCTTGCTGCACTGCCAGAAGTTGCGGATATCAGTAAAGCGGAAATCGCTGGTCCTGGTTTTATCAACTTTTTCTTGAATGCAGACCAACGTTTTGCTGTTCTTGATGCTATTCAGGCACAAGCTAATGATTTTGGTCGTACACAAGTAAATGCTACGAAAAAAATCCAAGTTGAGTTTGTCTCTGCGAACCCGACATCAAGCTTACATGTTGGTCACGGTCGTGGCGCAGCATATGGCATGACGGTTGCGAATTTACTTGAAGCAACTGGTGCTACAGTGGATCGTGAATACTATGTGAATGACGCTGGTCGTCAAATGGATATTTTAGCGACGTCTACTTATCTACGTTACCTTGAGTTAACTGGTCAAACATTAGTATTCCCTAAAAATGCTTACCAAGGCAACTATGTCAAAGAAATCGCACAAAGCATTATTGATCAAGACGGCGATGTATATGTTCGCCCTGTAGCTGATGTTTATAAAGATGTGCCAGAAGATGTGCAGTATGCTGAAGAACTTGATGCCGAAGGTAACAAGGTTGTAATTTCTGGCGATAAAGAAAAACACATTGATGGTCTAATTTTTAACTCGCAGACGTTAATAGGTGAAGGTTATCGCGTTTTTCATCAAGCTGCGTTAAAAGCAATTCTTGATGATATTAAAGATGATCTTGGTGAATTTGGTGTGACTTTCAACCAATGGTTTAGTGAAGCATCATTGACTGAAAAAATTGAAGAAGCATTACAAACACTTGATCAACGCGGCTTCCTCTATGAGAAAGATGGCAACATTTGGTTCAAATCAACAGAATTTGGTGATGAAAAAGACCGTGTTGTAAAACGTCGTAATGGTCAAACCACTTACTTCGCTTCTGACATTGCTTACCATCTGAATAAACTTCAGCGTGGTTATACTGACATTATTGATATTTGGGGTTCAGACCACCACGGTTATATCGCACGTGTAAAAGCAGCGATTGATGCGATGGGATATGACTCAAAAAAACTGACTGTGTTATTAGTACAATTCGTCAGCCTATGGCGCGGTGGTGAGATGGTTCAAATGTCATCTCGTTCAGGTCAATTTGTCACATTGCGTGATCTACGTAAAGAAGTCGGCAACGACGCTGCTCGCTTCTACTATGTCATGCGTAAGTCTGAACAGCACATCGACTTTGATCTAGATCTCGCGGTTTCTCAAAGTAAAGACAATGCGGTGTATTACATTCAATATGCTCATGCACGTATTTGTCGTATGCTAGAAAAAGCAAGCAGCTTGAACATCAACTTCGATGCGACCACTGCGCGTGGTTTTGCCGCAAAGCTTGAATTAGAAGCTGAAACTGAAATCTTAGCAAAACTTGCAGCATACCCTGAAATTCTTGCACGTGCTGCAAACAGCCATGAACCGCATCAAGTAGGTAACTACTTAAAAGAACTTGCAGCATTGTTCCATGGTTGGTACAACGAAAATAAAGTACTCGGTGATGATGCTGATCTGACCCAAGCACGTTTGTTGTTATCGGTAAATGTTCGTCAAGTATTGAAAAATGGTTTAGAGCTTTTAGGCGTTTCTGCACCTGAAAGTATGTAAGTCATCGAAGGTGAATCTTTTTAAAAGATTCACCTCTTTAGACTTTTATTACTGAAAAAAATGAGATAAAAATTCCATGTGATGGTAATCCAATTTTCCATTGCATGATCTTAAAATAAGAGAGGTTTCCAAGTGTTTGGAAAAACGCAGCGTGGTGTATCAGAAAGACCTAACAAACCTAAACAACCATTAATACCAAAATGGTTAGGTATGCTTGTTCTGATTTTAATTGTACTGAGTTTTGCCGTAGCCTTAATGCTATGGAAACCGTGGGCGCCAGTCCAACCAAAAAGCAATGATATTCAATCTGAACATTATCAAGAAGATACGAATAAAGATTATCGCTTCTACGATTTATTGCCTCAACAACAAGTGACTCCAATCCCCGATCAAGCTGTACCTGAAAATCAGCAAGTGAACACCGCACCTGTCATCGTGGAAGCACCTGTGGTTGCTGATGCTACAACGACCGAGGGTGAACTGATTGAAAATGCAGAACCTCAACCCGTGGCAAGTAGCTACCTTTTACAAGTCAGAAGTTATCCAGATCCAGACAGTGCTGATGCACGTCGTGCTGAAATTATTCTCAACGGCTTATCTGCAGATGTCATTAAAACCACGGAAGGCGGTCAAACCTGGTATCGGGTTGTCTCTGGACCTTATGACTCTCAAGAAGCTGCTGTCATCGCTCAGCAAACCCTACAACACAGCGGTATTGATTCAATCGTTGTAAAACGATAATCAAAAAAAAGGATGCGATTAGCATCCTTTTTTAGTCTAGAGCAAACCTAAAATTTTGCTAAGTAGCGCTGAATAAAAGAAATACACTCTGGCGCATAAACTTTAGCTAAGTCATGTTGTCCGTTCGGGATCACATTCAGCTCTGAATACTTAAAAGCGTGATTTAAATACTCACCTACTGCGACAGGACTAATGTCATCATCTCCGCCCCAGATTAATAGTACAGGACATTCAATTTCAGCAAGCCGTTCATCTAATTTGGTTTCATCATCAATAAACCAGTGCGGCACTTCATATTCATTTTGATATTCTGCACGCCAATCTTTAACATGAAATGGTGTTAAATCAACGCCACCTGACGTAGCGACCAACACCAAACCTTGAATCAATTTTGGATACCTCAACGCCGCTTGAACAGCAATGACCCCACCCATAGATTGAGCGATCAGAATACTTGGACGCTGAAGATGATCAAATACATAATCTTGCAAATCTGACATTGAATTTACATGTGGATGATCAGGATATTCACCAAAACTGGGATAAGCAATGATGTGCGTGTCGTACTCAGATTCAAAATGTGATTGAACAGGTTTCCAAAATGCAGTACTGCCAGATGCTCCGGGCAGGAAGATTAATTTCACTGCCTGATCTGCCATCTTAATCACCACCCTTGATGACCGCTCGCTGATAAGCAAGTCTTTGTTTTATGCGTTTTACATACGCATGAATGTTCGGATATTTTCCATTTAAGCGCTCATCCATCGCGATCAAGGGAAAACTCATTTGGATATCTGCAAATGAAAACTGAGATGTAAAAAATTCATGTTGCGCCAAATGCTGTTCTAAAAATTGAATATGTTCAGCGAGACGCGGTTGTATAAATCCATCAGTCACCCCATCAATAATTTTATTGGCAATTGGTCGAATCACAAAAGGTACTTTAGGAGGTACAAACGAGAGAACTAAGGTCATCACTAAAAGTGGCATTAATGAGCCTTCAGCGTAATGCATCCAATACTGATATTGTGTTAAGTCAGGCTGTGACTGGGGTTTAAATTGATGCTGGTTATCATAGCGATCTGCCAGATAATCTAAAATCACCGCAGATTCTGCGATTACTAAATTATCATCAGTAATCACTGGTGATTTCCCCAAAGGATGAACCTTCTTCAATTCTGGTGGAGCGGCGTAAGTTGGCAATCTTTTATAATGTTGAATTTGGTATTCAGCACCCAACTCTTCTAGCGCCCAAATAATTCTTGAAGAACGTGATTTTTCTAAATGATGTAATGTCAGCATAAGACCACCTAATTTTATTTCTCTCTATATAGCCATTTTGAATAAAAAAAAGACATCCTGCTTTACACAAAATGTCTTCTTTTTAGCTATAAATTACAAAAATACAGAATGTTGATGCGTATTAAGTTGTCTATATTTAAATAATTGTTGTTTTAATTTCGACACTTCTGAGCATTGTTTTAGTAACTGGTGTTTTTTGGCACACATTTAAAACTTTTTCTTGTAGCGCTTCATCCAAGTTAGTTTTAAAACTTAAACGACGCTCAATCCATTCCTGCCCTTCCTTATTGGCTTTAAAATCTGCCTCGACACTAAATTCGCCTAAATCCAGTCCTTTATGCTCAGCATACATCCGTAATGTAATCATTGTGCAGGAAATTAATCCTGAACAAATAAAATCATACGGTGCAGGCCCACGATCTAAACCTTGGAATGATTCAGGTTTATCGGTGAGAAATGTGTGCTGACCAGATTGAATTTCACCACCCCATTTTTCAGGTAGTGTGGTGACCTTTGCATTTGCGATCGTTGCCATTTTATTTTCCTTCTTTGTCTTATTATTTAGATGGACGCATGCTATCAGGCAATATCGGAGCTTTCAAACGCTCGCCTTGGTATGATGGAATTGACCCAAAACGTGGATCTTCTGCTATCCATTGATCACGTGCAATTTTGATTTCTTCTTGCGTACGTCCAACGAAATTCCACCATAATAAAATTGGTGACTCAAATGGCTCACCGCCCAAAAGCAGTACACGACTATTGTCATGGATTTCTACTTCCACATATTCTAGCCCTGGCTCTAAAATCACCATATTGTCTTCATCTAAATGATGACCATTAATAGTTGCTGTACCT
Organism: Acinetobacter sp. 24-47-66; assembly: GCF_056779755.1. Lineage (NCBI taxonomy): Bacteria > Pseudomonadati > Pseudomonadota > Gammaproteobacteria > Moraxellales > Moraxellaceae > Acinetobacter > Acinetobacter sp. 24-47-66. The sequence goes on along the minus strand of NZ_JBWYIL010000013.1, from coordinate 77,753 downwards.
TCAAGCGCCATGAATCCATATTCATTCTTTGGATTTAAAGGTAAACGTGCCTTTGTGGCTGCTTGCGCAAATAAATCAACACCTAAAAGCTCAGTATGTACTTTGACTGGTGATACTGTATTTAGATACTCACCGACCAATACCGTAAATTCGATACCTGACTGATTAACCACGGGTAATTCAGGATAGTGATTAAAAGCTGGATCGATGGTAAGTTTGTCATCAGGCAATGCAATCCAAAGTTGGGCAGCATGCATTTTTGTTTCATTCGCTGGCGCGACTTCAGTATGTGAAATACCTCGACCTGCGGTCATGAGATTGACTTGCTTGGGCTGAATCAGCTGATCTGTTGTCCCTAAGCTGTCGCTATGCAACATGGTCCCTTCAATCATCCAAGTAAAGGTTTGAAGACCAATATGTGGATGTGGCCCAACATCTAGACCTTGTCCAGCTTCAAATGTCACAGGACCTGCATGATCTAAGAAGCACCATGCGCCAATCATACGCTTATGGCGACTTGGTAAAGCGCGTTTGATCACTGTCCCTTGACCGATTTCTGCACGGCGCAGTGGAAATTCCTGAATCAATTGGTTGGCGTGCTTTTCACAGTCTTCTGAATGAGACAATTCGGTATAAGTATTATTGGTCATGTTGTTATCCTAAAAGTTTGGCAAATGGCTATCTTTGTTATAGATATTAACAAGGTCATGCAAATTGAACCACCTTAGACTTAATACGCTGAATACTATGAGTAGGACAATTGGAGTTTTGTATGTATTAAAAATAGAATGCTTGCCCGCCCTTGATTTAATAGTTTTGGAAATAACTGTGATAAAGGATACTCATGCTCTAATGTATAAATAATTTTATCCAATCTAAATTGATCTGCTGTTAGATCAACTATATATATCTACTTCCTACATTTAAAAGCCAAGCAGACTTTCTGTTTCCTTTATATTTTTTCCTAAAATATATTGGAATTCACCATATCCTTTAGATTCTAAGTAAGTAGCAATCAAATTGCTTGCATTGCCACAACAAGAGTTTGGGGAATTTCTTAAAACAATGTTATTTGGGCTAATGACTTCCTATGCTTTACGTATTTTGACTATTCCTTCAAACATAGAATTCTTCTAAATTAAATTTTAGATAATAAATAGAAAGGACGCATAAGCGTCCTTTCTATTGGGACATGTCTTGATTCAGATACTGCCGCGCACGCAGCGCTTGGAGTAATTCAAGCGGACAGCCATGCTGTCCGAAATCCCTCACTGCCGCTGGGACAGCCCTTGGCGTAATTTAGGCAAGAAACGTTGTTTCTTGAAAGCCCTAAATTACTCCCATTCAATCGTAGCAGGTGGTTTAGACGATACGTCATAAACAACACGTGAAACTTCTGCAATCTCGTTCATGATACGAGTAGAGATTTTATCAACAAGATCATAAGGAAGATGTGCGAAACGAGCCGTCATAAAGTCAACCGTTTCAACCGCACGAAGTGCAATCACCCATGCATAACGACGACCATCACCGACTACACCCACAGATTTTACTGGTTGGAATACAGCGAATGCTTGTGCAGTTTTATCATACCAACCACTTGCACGAAGTTCTTGCATGAAGATGTCATCGGCTAAACGAAGAATGTCAGCATACTCTTTCTTCACTTCACCCAAGATACGAACACCAAGACCTGGTCCTGGGAATGGGTGACGATAAAGCATCTCAAATGGTAAACCTAAAGTCGTACCCAAACGACGTACTTCATCTTTAAATAAATCACGAATTGGCTCAACCAATTCAAAAGCGAGATCTTCGGGTAAACCACCCACGTTATGGTGTGATTTAATCACATGCGCTTTACCTTGTTTGCTTGCAGCAGATTCAATCACATCCGGATAAATCGTACCTTGCGCAAGGAAGTTTACGCCATCAAGCTTACGTGCTTCTTCAGCAAATACTTCGATAAACTCACGACCAATGATTTTACGTTTTGCTTCAGGATCAACTTCACCTGCCAAAGCGTCAAGGAAACGTTGCTCAGCATCAGCACGAATCACACGGATACCCATGTTTTTCGCAAACATTTCCATCACTTGATCCCCTTCATTTAAACGAAGAAGACCATTGTCAACGAATACACATGTCAATTGATCGCCAATTGCTTTGTGAAGCAATGCAGCCACAACAGATGAATCTACACCACCTGAAAGACCAAGAAGAACCTTCTGATCACCAATCTGTTCACGTAATTGTTCAACACGTAAATCAATGATGTTTTCAGAGTTCCATAGGCTACGGCAACCACAGATCTTTTGTACAAAGTTCTCAAGTAACTCTTTACCTTTAGCAGTATGGGTTACTTCAGGGTGGAACTGGATACCGTAGAAACGACGAGCTTCGTCAGACACCATTGCCACTGGGCAGCTTGGTGTACTTGCAGTAATTTGGAAACCTTCTGGAATTTGAGTCACTTTATCGCCATGACTCATCCATACTTTCAATTTGTCTGCTGAATCTTCAAGATCGCCAATTAAAGCATCACGTACTTTAATATCGACTTCAGCATAGCCAAACTCATGAACTGTACCCGGTTCAACTTTACCGCCCAACTGAGCAGACATCGTTTGTAAACCGTAACAAATACCCAATACTGGTACGCCTAAGTTAAACACAACTTCTGGCGCACGTGGGCTGCCTTCAACGTGAACACTCTCAGGACCACCTGAAAGAATAATCCCTTTTGGATTAAATGCGCGGATGTCCTCTTCCGACATATCAAAAGCATACATTTCAGAATATACGCCTGATTCACGTACACGACGTGCGATCAATTGGCTATATTGAGAGCCGAAATCCAAAATCAGGATACGATCTTCGGTAATTTGAGTATTGGTAGTCATGATAACAACTATGAAAGGCTAACGAAGGATTAGCGCGCTATTCTATCATTTTTATTAAGCTTACGCACACTATTCAAATCTCTCTATATTTCAATACATTATTATTAAATATTGTCTTTTTATTCAACAATTTCAGTCGATTGCTTTGATCATTCAAGCCTTTGAGTTACATTCAGATCACGATGCAGCAGGCGAATAATTCTGTCATTTCGCCTGCATTGCGTAATTGTCATTTATTTTTCAAAACGCTGATCGATACTCCATTGACCTGCACCATGCAATACGAGAAAGATTAGACCACCCGCCATAGCAAAGTTTTTCATGAAATGTATCGAATCTTCAGGTGTACCATGAAAAAGAAATGCGGTAACTAAACTGAAACCAGCTAAAGCTGCTGCGAATAATCGTGCTTGCACCCCAAACAACAGTGCTAAGCCTCCACCCAGTTCAACCAAAATGGTTATTGGCAATAATGCACCTGGCACACCCATCGCTTCCATATATCCAACTGTCGCGCTATAACCTGCGAGTTTGCCCCATCCCGCCACAATAAAGATATATGCTAAAAGGACACGTGCGACGAAGGTTAAAGTTGCATGCACTGTGGGTTGAGCAACAATTTTTTGAATCACTTGATTTGGATTAAACATTGGGTTGACCTATCTATGTTTTGTTTTTGGTAATGACCCTAGATTAGTAGCTTTTATTTTTAGGATAAATAATCAATACAAAGAATCAGCGTTGCATAATCAGAACAATAATTCACCTATAATTTAAATCAATTGACTACTGACATCAGCGCCGATGGCTGTTAGCATTTGAACACATTTTTGCTCAGTTCACCCCTCATGGATTTAATCGATTTTATTCTGCATGTAGATGACCATCTACTTGAATTTATTACCAATTATGGCATTTGGATTTACGGAATTTTATTCCTGATTATTTTCGTAGAAACGGGCTTGGTGGTCATGCCTTTTCTACCCGGGGACAGTTTACTGTTTGCAGCAGGTGCTTTAGCAGCCTCAACAGGTGCAATGGATCCGTGGCTTTTGGGCGTGTTGTTATTCACGGCAGCAGTATTGGGTGATACCTTAAATTATCATATTGGAAAATATATCGGACCACGTGTTTTTGAGATTGAATCTCGATTTATCAATAAAAAACATTTGGTTTATACGCAAAAATTCTTCGAAAAACACGGCGGTAAAACCATTATTTTTGCGCGTTTTGTCCCATTCGCGCGTACATTTGCACCCTTCGTCGCTGGTGCAGGAAGCATGAACTACAAATACTTCATTACTTACAATGTCGTTGGTGCTTTCTTGTGGATTTCTTCGTTTATCACCTTGGGTTATTTGTTCGGTAATATGCCGATCGTGAAAGATAATTTCACCCATTTAATTTTCGGAATCATTATTCTAAGCGTATTGCCGGGGATCATTGGCTTTATTCGCCACAAGTTTTTCCCAAAGAAAAATCCCGAAATGATGTAATGATCTTAGACTTCAAAAAGCAGATTCTCCACCAAGAATTTGCTTTTTTTATCACTACAAAATATTGAATGGCTTAGAAAAATCCAATAATGACAGGTAACATACTGAGCATAAGTAACATAGCAGAACCTTTGTATAAGCGATCTGCGCTGACCACCGTCTGATTCCCTGCCAAGACTTTACGACCAAAATACATCCAAAATAAAGCACATGGAATTAAACATAAGGTGAATACACCCAAAACTAAAAAATAGTTTTGAAAAGAATCCCAAGTCCATGCTGGAAAAATACCAACTGCAAACAAAATAGATTTTGGATTTTTCAATGTCGATTTAAAAAGATGACTGCGACTCATTCGAATGTTTTTTTGGCTCAATTGCTTAAGGTGTGAAGCTTTCCATAAATGAAAAGCCATCCAAATCACATAAACTGCACTCACCAAATGTAAGATATGAATCAGCATTGGCCAAATTGGTAGGGTTAAATGCACCAACAGTGCCCAAATGCCAATGCCGTAGATATAACCCAGTAATTCAAGAGGTACGAAATAGAATGCTTTTAATACGCCATGGTGATGTGCTGCGCTAGCCAATAATGCATTGGTTGGACCGGGAATAAGTAATACCGCGAACACTGCAAAAATATAAAGCCAACTTTCTACCATAGATTAAAATCAGAAATTTAGAGGAGGCACACCTTAAACGAAAAATGAATTTAAAGACAAGTTTTTAAAGTGAAGGAATGATGAATGTCGCGTCTATTTTCAGTTAATAATTTTCTAAAGATTTGTTTTTAATAAATTTACATTGAAACATTTTGCTAAAAAAAAGCTGCTCAAGCTCAGATTGAACAGCCCTTTTAAATTACTGAGCTTGCTGTTGACGCTTAGGAACATAAGGACAATTTTTAAATGTTGCCGCTTGTGAGATCGCATCTTGCTCACCATATAATCGCGACAATTCAGTATTTTTGGTATTCGATGACTGTCCCATATTGACGGAAACTGAAGGACCAAAGCCCCAACCGCCACGGCCCCAGCCACCACCAACACCTAGACCAACGCCAACACCTGTACGTTTAGGCGTTTGTACACCATTATTGATATACTGCTGAATACGATTGAATTCAGCACCAAGTTGTACACAGTTCAATGCTTGATATTGCGTCGGAGAAACATAACTCGGTTTTACCGTCGTCGCACAAGCAGTCATCAATACAGCAACCGTACCGACTGCACTAAGTTGCATGACCATTTTCATCGCGCGTGAGTTCATACACTTCTCAAATCTTATTTATTCTCGATTTCATTGAACAATGATTGGTAGGCCTGCGTCAATTTATGATCTGTATTTAAATAGATTAACGGCATATTTTTATGATGAGACTCTTTCATCAATACCGACGGTGGCAACATCGCATTGAGCACAGGTAGTTGCTCATCTCTGAGCTGCTGTACCACTTCACGAGGAAGCTTTGCTTGCGCTTGAAACTGGTTAACGACGATACCTTCAATTTCCAATCGATCATTATGATCATCTTGGGTTTCCATGATGTTTTCGATCAACGTGTTTAAAGCACGCTTAGAAAAGACATCACAATCGAATGGAATCAACACTCGGTCTGCTGCAATTAATGCCGACAAAGTAAAAAAATTAAATGCAGGCGGTGTATCGATATAGATCCGATCATAAGTCCCTGCTAGATGCTGAATCGCGTCACGCAGCTTATAAATTTTATGTTTGGATTCGAGGCTATGTTCTAAAGCACCAAGCGAGGGACTTGCAGGCAAAACATCGAGAGATGGGAATGGTGACTGATGTATATAAGCTTCTAAGCCTTTATTTTTATTTTTGAGCAAATTTCCAATGGCTTGACCAATCAAACCTTTGCTCGACTGATTCGCCAATACATCTTCGAAAAAATTTTCAATATTGGGTTCTAGTGCAGGTTTATCGGCATTATAAGTCGCATCATCCCCCAATAGATACTGACTGGAATTGGCCTGAGGATCGAGGTCAATGACAAGTGTCTTAAAACCCTGATGTGCACTCAGTGCAGCCAAGTTTACTGTAATACTGGATTTACCAACGCCACCTTTTTGATTAAACACCACACGTGTACGCATCATTCCCTCTAGGCTCAATTCACTTTATAGATGAAGTTTAACCTAGAGGGGTGAGAGCCTATGCGATTGTGTCTAACAATTAACCGAAAGTTGGCTTAATCATCACAATGCCAATAATGGCCATAAATGCGACACAACTAATCAATACCCCCGCACGACGTTGAATTAACAGTACAGACGCATCTTGGCGGTATGCTTTAATTAATGAAGATAACATTACGATCACCAAGACCACTTTGGCATAGAACCAAGGCTGAACTTGAAAATTATTCAAAAACAATAAAATCAAGCCTGTCCCAATGACCAAAGTAAATGCCAAATGTTGAAGCGCAACATAAGCCTTACGTCCTTTCGGATTGGGTTGTTGATTTTCGACGCCAAAATATAAGGTTGTCGCACGTGCTAATACAGCAATGATCAACAAGAGCAAACTCGACATATGCACGATTTTAATGACTAAGTGTGTATCCATTTCAGCCACTCTCCTACTTTTAAAATTTAAGCTTTCGGTGCATGTGCACATTCAGGACTATTTGGCGCTTGACCAGTCCATTCAGTTGGCACATAAGCATGAATCGCCAAAGCATGAATCTTTCCTGGACTCAATAGGTCACCCGCCAGTGCATATACTTTTTGATGGCGTTGTACTAAACGTAAGCCTTGAAACACTTCACTTACAACAGTGATTTTAAAATGCGATTCTTTACCAGGGAAATAGCCACCATGACCTGATGACTCATTCACCACGTCCAAGTGCACAGGAGACAATTGTTGTAAACGTTCAATTAATTGTTGCTCTAAAGTCATGCTACATTCCACACGCATTCATTGGTTGCCAGCAGTATACCGTGAAGTTTTAGAATAAAAAGTAAATAAACCACACCGCCATTGGAGAGTTACGCTTTAATCTTGAGCTTAAGACCTATCAAAAATTAAGCGAAATACATTGAAATGCTTTAATTTTATTCAATCACACGATATTTTTTTATAAAGTTGTTGACCCTGATTTTTCATGCTGTATTATACACGGCATGCGGGAATAGCTCAGTTGGTAGAGCATAACCTTGCCAAGGTTGGGGTCGGGAGTTCGAGTCTCCTTTCCCGCTCAAAATTTTTTCATTCAGTTTTTTCAATTAAAAAATTGATAGACTCCGCGGGAATAGCTCAGTTGGTAGAGCATAACCTTGCCAAGGTTGGGGTCGGGAGTTCGAGTCTCCTTTCCCGCTCCAGATTCAAAAAAGCCCTGATCAATATCAGGGCTTTTTTATTATTAAATTTTTATAAATTCAATTTTTTACATCCAATAAAGTTTCACTACATTTTTTCCAAAAAAATTCATCCACTTATGAGCGCTGCTTGATTTACAACCAACAATAAGCATCATAACGTAAATTAATTTACTGAATTTAAATGTAATTTTTCATCTCAACCCATGCCGTACTTAGATCAAAATCGCTATAATTTTCGTATTCAATTTGCTCAATAGATTAGAACCTTAACATGGAAAAATTAACCTGTTTCAAAGCCTATGATATCCGCGGAAAATTGGGCACAGAACTCAATGAAGATATCGCATACCGTGTTGGACGTGCTTATGGCGAAATTTATCAACCTCAAAAAGTGGTAGTCGGTTGCGATGTTCGCTTAACCAGTGAAGCACTTAAACAAGCTACCATCAATGGCCTGAATGATGCAGGTGTTGATGTTTTAGATTTAGGCATGACTGGGACTGAGGAAGTTTATTTCGGTTCATTCCATCTTGATGTGCAAGGCGGGATCGAAATAACAGCCAGCCATAACCCGATGGACTATAACGGCATGAAGCTTGTACGTGAAAATGCTCGTCCGATTGGTGCAGACTCGGGTTTAAAAGATATCCAACTTCTTGCTGAAAAAAATCAGTTTAAAGCAGTCGAAATCAAAGGTACAACTCAGCATTATAATATCTTGCCTGAATTTATTGATCATTTGATGACCTATATTGACCCTGCTAAAATCAAACCACTAAAACTCGTGGTCAATGCGGGGAATGGTGCTGCAGGTCATGTGATCGATGCGATCGAAGAAAAATTTAAAACCCTGAATATTCCAGTTGAATTTATCAAAATTCACCATGAAGCAGATGGCAACTTCCCAAATGGTATTCCCAACCCCATCTTAGTCGAAAACCGTGCAAGTACCTCCAATGCTGTACTGCAACATCATGCTGACATGGGCATCGCTTGGGATGGTGACTTTGATCGTTGTTTCCTTTTTGATGAAAAAGGTCAATTTATTGAAGGGTATTACATCGTCGGTCTCTTAGCACAAGCATTTTTGTTGAAACAAAAAGGCGAAAAAATTGTGCATGATCCGCGCTTGGTGTGGAATACCTTCGATATCGTTGAACAATATCAAGGTGAAGCAGTACAATCGAAATCAGGCCACTCCTTCATTAAAGATAAAATGCGTGAACACAATGCAGTGTATGGCGGTGAAATGTCAGCGCACCACTACTTCCGTGATTTTGCCTATTGCGACAGTGGCATGATTCCATGGTTATTAGCAATCTCAGTTGTCTCTGAAACGGCTAAACCACTCTCTGCTCTGGTTGAGGAAATGATTGAAAAATTCCCATGTTCTGGCGAGATTAACTTTAAAGTTGCGGATACAAAAGAAACCATTCAGAACATCTTTAATCATTTCGCAAATCAAAATCCAGCCATTGATGAAACGGATGGCGTCAGTTTGGATTTTGGTGCTTGGCGTTTAAATGTACGTGCTTCAAATACAGAGCCATTACTCCGTTTAAATATTGAAAGCCGTAAAGACAAAAATCCGAAGCCGATGCAAGCTTATGTCGATGAGCTCACTCAACTCATTCAAGCTTAAAACCTCATAAAAAATGGAGCGTTTCAAACGCTCCTTTTTTTTATTCACGATAACCATTTGGGTTTTGTTTTTGCCAATTCCAACTGTCCGCCAACATATCTTCCAGATTAAATTTTGGCGTCCAACCCAATTCAGCAACTGCACGCGCATTATCTGCAAATGATGTTGCGACATCCCCTGCACGACGCGGTGCAAATTCGAAAGGAATCTCAATACCATTGACTTTTTCAAAGGTATTTTTAATTTCTAGCACCGAACAGCCATTGCCTGTCCCAATATTCCAAGCACGACAGCCTTGTGCATTTAAACGATTTTCCAGTGCGCATAAATGGGCATTCGCCAAATCCACCACATGGATATAGTCACGCACACCCGTGCCATCGACGGTATCGTAATCATTACCAAAAATTGATAGTTTTTCACGACGACCGACAGCCACTTGAGTCACATAAGGCATTAAGTTGTTTGGAATGCCTTGTGGATCTTCACCAATCTGCCCACTTTTATGCGCACCAACTGGGTTAAAGTAACGCAACAATGCAATTGACCAGCGTGCATCGGCTTGTGCGAGTTTCTGCAATAACTGCTCAACAATCAGTTTGGTATAGCCATAGTTGTTACTTGGCATGCCTGTCGGCATCTCTTCATTCAGTGGAGAGACATTGCCTTCATCATACACCGTTGCAGAAGAGCTAAAGACTAAATTAAAAACATTGGCGCGTTCCATCGCTTTGACTAAGCTAATCGAGCCAGAAATATTATTCTCGAAATACTTCAATGGGATTTGCTGACTTTCACCTACCGCTTTTAAGCCTGCGAAATGAATCACGGCGTCAATCTGATGCGCTTGAAAAATGTGATCTAAAATCGCTTGATCAAGAATATCACCCTCGATAAATTCTAAAGATTTAGAGGTTAAAGCTTGAACGCGATTCAAAGATTCTGGTGAGCTATTCGATAAATTATCAAGAACAACAACATCATGCCCTGCATTGAGCAATTCAACACAGGTATGCGAACCAATATACCCTGCACCACCCGTCACTAATACTTTAGGCATTGTCTTTTCCCATCAATATTTGTATTAAACCTTGTGTCGACGCATCAAGCTTGGACAAATCATTTTGTTCACCATTTAGAATCGGCAAGAGTTGATTGGCAATTTCTTTACCTTTTTCCACACCCCATTGATCAAAAGGATTGATATTCCAAATGACAGATTGCACAAACACTTTATGCTCATACAAAGCAATCAACATACCCAAACTATAAGGATTGAGCTCATCTATCAATATTGTCGTGCTGGGCTGATTACCTCCATATTGTTTATAGAGCGGCAATCCCTCAAGCTCTTGAGGATTTAAAGCATCATTGCCAAAAGCTAATAATCGTGACTGCGCCAAACAATTGGATAATGCCAGATAATGCTGTTGCTTCAGCGCCTCGGCATTATCTACATAGGTATATTGGTCACCATTATAACGTTTGACAGGCGCTATAAAATCACTGCTGACCGCCTGTGTACCCTGATGCAATAACTGATAAAAAGCATGTTGAGCATTGGGGCCGACTTCACCCCATACAATCGGGCAGGTATCTGCCGTGGTTTTCTCACCATTGCGTTGCACAGATTTACCGTTGGACTCCATTTCCAATTGTTGCAAATACGCAGCAAAGTATTTGAGTCGTCCATCGTAGGGTAAAACTGCATGGGTTTTCATTGCTAGAAAGTTACTATTCCATACTCCCAGCAATCCCATCAACACCGGAATATTGTGTGAAAAAGCGGTGCTTTGAAAATGTTGGTCAATCGCATAAGCCCCTGCGAGTAATTGCTTAAACCCCTCTACGCCAATACTTAATGCAATAGGCAAACCAATACATGACCATAGTGAATAACGACCACCCACCCAATCCCAAAGCAAGAGCTGATTTTCAGGTGAGATTCCCCATTCGGTCATTTTCTCAGGCTTGGTTGACACCCCAATAAAATGGTGTTTTAGAATGGCAAGCTCTTCACCCAATGCTTTTTCGAGCCACAAGCGCGCCGTTTGCGCATTGGATAAAGTATCAATGGTGCCAAATGACTTGGAAGAAATAATAAACAGCGTGGTTTCAGGACGCAGTTTATGCAGCAAGTCAGACAGCTGACTTCCATCCATGGTCGATACAAAATGCACATTCAATGGTTTTTGAGTGGTTTGCTTAAAATCCGAGAGCGCATGGCTGACCATCAATGGACCCAGGTCTGATCCACCTACCCCAATATTGACAACATCTTGAATCACTTCACCTGATGCACCGCGATACTGCCCCATATGTATCTTCTCAACCAAAGCATACATACGATCAAGTTGCTGATGCACTTGATTGGCGATCTGTGAATGTTCAGCATGATCTTGCGGCAAGCGTAATGCCCAATGCATGGCTGCTCGACTTTCTGTGTAATTGATCAGCTCTTCAGAAAATAAGCGCTTAATCCAACCTGCTAAGTCACAGCTTTGAGCCAGATCAACTAAAGCATCCAGCACAGAACGATCAATACGCTGCTTACTATAATCAAAAATCAGTGGCTCGAAATGAATCGCACAATTTTGAAAGCGATGAGAATCTTGCTGAAAAAAATCACGTAAATGCTGACGTGTAAGTTGTTTTTTTAAAAGCTCTAGATTGGAAAGCGCTTGTTCAACAGCGACTGAATTCAATTTCTGATTTGGCTGTTCCATTAACGCCCTACTCCTTTATAAGCAAAGCCCTGCGACTTCACATATTCGGGATTTAAAATATTACGACCATCTAAAATTAAAGCGTGTTGCATGATTTTCTTAAGAATTTGATAGTTTGGACACCAATATTGTTTCCACGCGGTGAGGATACAAAGCGCATGCGCATCATCCACTGCTTCATATTGATCTTGGCAATAAATTAAATCTTCGCGCTGACCATACACCTGTTCAATTTCGCTCAAGGCTTGTGGATCATGAAGTTTAACGACAACCCCTTGTGCCCATAAAGCTTTTAACATGGCATGAATCGGGGATTGTTGAATACGAGCCGTATTTTCTTTAAAAGAAGCCCCCCAAATCGCCACGACTTTGCCCTTCAAATCCCCTTGAAAATGATTCCATAATTTTCGAAAGAGGATTTCCTTTTGTTGTTCGTTAATTTCCCAAACTTGTGCTAAAAGCTGACTCTTGGCCCCAGTACCAGAAACGGTGCTCGCCAAGGTTTGCACATCATGCGAGAAATTTTCCCCACCAAACCCTGCACCTGGATATAAATAAGAAGGACCAATACGACTATCTGCCGCTAAGCCTTGGCGTACATGCTCGATATCGATACCTAATTTTTCGGCGACAACAGCTAAATCATTGATATAACTGATTCTGGTCGCCAGCATGCCAGATACGCTTAACTTGGTAAATTCCGCATCTAACACAGGCATAAATAGATATTGTTGCTCACGTGGAAAGAGCGGTCGTAATAACTCTTGTAGTACACGTTTAGCACGATCACTTTCACAACCAACGACCAGTTGTGAGGTTTGTGTCAGGCTACGTAATGCATTGCCCTCTTGGATCACATCTGGTACATAAACCCAATCATCTTCAGGCAATAGTTCAGCAAACTTTTGGGTTCCATGTAAACCTAATGTGGATGCATTAATCATTAATTTAGGATGACTGATTGTGCGATGTTTGAGGGCTTTGAGTATTTCAATGCCTTGCAATTGCTCAGTCGGATTAAAACTAAAAAAATAGGCATCCACATCAAGGGGAATCGCTGCAAATGTACAGTATTTTATTGCACCAGACTGATGTAATTTCTCAAGCAGCTGTTGTACAGATTGATCTTGAGCATACACCTGTTCCGATGCTGGTTTTTTTAAAAGATCACACCAGAAGACTTGATGGCCATATTCAGCCAACAATGCTGCCATAACCCCTGCATACAAGGTCTGACCAAATACTGCAATATTCATAGCGATGCTCGTTTTAAAGTTTTAAGTCTTTAATCATGACTTTAAAAGCTTCACCTAAACTTGGGTGATCCATACCGTAATGTAATACTGCTTTTAAATAACCCAACTTGCTTCCACAGTCAAAGGTTTGACCTTTCATACGATAGGCTTCTACCACATCTGTTTGTTGAAGCATCGCGATCGCATCGGTCAGTTGGATTTCATTACCCGCACCTTTTGGTGTTTGCTCAAGCAATTGCATGATTTTCGCAGGCAAAATATAACGTCCTACCACAGATAAGTTCGATGGTGCTGTACCCACTGCAGGTTTTTCTACAATCCCTTGCATTTGGATACTTTGCCCCTCAAGCGGTGACTCAGCCACATCCACAATGCCATATTGATCGACCATCTGTTCAGGGACAGCTTCAACCATAATTTGTGATGCTTTTGATTCGTTATAACGCTGAATCATCAAGCTCAAGTCATTGATTTCATCGGTATCTTTTACTAACACATCAGGGAGTAGCACTGCAAAATCATCATTACCTACCACATCTTTTGCACAGAGCACAGCATGCCCTAAACCTAAAGGCTGTGGCTGACGCACACTGATCACACTCACATGCGCGGGCAAAATTTCGGTAATTTCTTTCAATAAATCAAATTTCTTTTTTTGTTCTAAAGTCGTTTCCAGCTCAAAACTACGGTCGAAGTAGTTTTCAATCGATGCTTTTGAAGCATGTGTGACTAAAATAATTTGTTCAATACCCGCAGCAATCGCTTCTTTGACCACATATTCAATCGCAGGACGATCGACCACCGTCACCATTTCTTTAGGAATCGACTTACTTGCGGGTAAAAAACGTGTACCAAGACCTGCTACAGGAAGAATCGCTTTTTTGATCGACATATTAAAAGCTCTACAAAATATTTAATTTACTTAATTAGTTAACGCGAATTTCAGCACCGCGTTGATATCCATCTACATAGTATTCTAGTCGAGATAACACCCAATCAACATCTTCATGTGTTGCAGTTAAATCATAGAAACGGTCAAATACGGGTAAAATTTCATCCAAAGGATACGATTTTTCAAACGATCTGAGGATCCGGCTATGCTCGGTAATCTGAGTATCCTCTTGATCGATTAGCAATTCCTCATATAATTTTTCACCTGGACGTAAACCTGAATATTGAATGGCGATATCACCTGTTTGTGATCCTTCTTCACGAACCGTTAGCCCACTGAGTGAAATCATTTGTCGCGCCAAATCTTGAATACGAACTGGCTCTCCCATATCCAACAAGAATACGTCTCCACCCTCACCTAAAGCACCAGCTTGAATCACCAATTGAGAAGCTTCTGGAATAGTCATAAAGTAGCGTGTAACGTCAGGATGCGTCACTGTGATTGGACCACCCCTTGCAATCTGTTGCTTAAAGAGCGGAACAACTGAACCCGATGAACCCAGTACATTGCCAAATCGCACAATACTCACCTGAGTGTGATCTTGCGCTTCGGCCATCGCTTGACAATAAAGCTCCGCCATACGTTTGGTTGCACCCATGACATTGGTCGGACGAACCGCTTTATCGGTTGAAATCAGCACAAATGTTTCCACTTGATTTCGTACAGCTGCATTTAAACTAAAGGCTGTACCGACTGCATTATTTTTTACACCTGCAATCGGATTACATTCAACCAAAGGCACATGTTTATAAGCTGCCGCATGATAAACAGTTTGTACTTGATATTGTGCGATGACACGCTCAAGTTTTTGTTGATCTAGAACCGTGCCGAGAATCGGAATAATGGTGATTTCTGTTTTTTGACGTAATTCTTTATCGATACTATACAACGCAAATTCTGTCAGTTCGTATAACACCAATAACTTAGGTTGGTTTTTAATGATTTGACGACACAGTTCAGAACCAATCGATCCGCCCGCACCAGTAACCATCACGATTTTATTGGTGATATTTTTTGAGAGTAAATGCGCTACAGGCGGTACAGGGTCACGACCAAGTAAGTCAATAATATCGACTTCTTGAATATCCGACAGTCGTATTTCACCATCGACCAATTTTGTTAAACCTGGAATCTCAGTAATTTTTAAGTGTGCGGGTTCTAAATTTTTAATAATTTCGGTTTTACGTTGACGCCCCACCGAGGGCAAAGCAATCAAAATTTCATTGACTTGATGTTTGTTCAGCACTTTTTGTGCATCCGCTGCATGATAGACTTTTAATCCACCGATATTCTTCGCGGCAAGCGTAACATCATCATCTAAAAATAGGACAGGTAAATGTTCATCAGAATTATTCAACATGGCTGCAACTTGTTGACCTGCAAAACCTGCTCCATAAATCGCAATGCGTTTACGCGGAATATCTGCATGTAATACATATTTGACAAGGGCTCTAATGATCCCTCGACTGAGCCAAATCCATGCAAACATCATAAATCCAAACATCAACGGAATTGAGGTCGGAATAAATGCATGAGTAAAATAAGCTAAAGCATATAGTGCTAAAACAGTGAGTGTTGTCGCTAAACCCAACTGAAAAATGAAGGCCTCGTTAAAGGCTCTTACGATAAAACTATAGATTCGTGCTAAGCCCAATGCACAGACTGCAATCAAAGAGACCCAAAGAGAGCCAAAAGCAAGATTTGGTACAACGTCTACACCTAAATCAAACTGTCGAATGGCGTAACATAACCAAATAAGAATAGGAAAAACAAAAAAATCTAAAGCCACTAAAAATATTTGTTTTAATGCCCTAGAACTTGCCGCTAAACTTATAATTAAATTTTTCACATAGACCTTCTTAAATTCTGATCGTCATGCATTAATTGATGAGTGATTTGAATATATAAATGAATTATTTCAAAAAAGCATTCTCTTCAATTAATTCTCCCCCAACGCATTTAACGCCAACACTTAAATGTGCATATTCACTGACCACGACATCATGATCAAGTAGTACACCTAAATTTAATAAAACACCATCTTTGATAGTCACATTAGCACTTATGATACAACCCGCCATCATTGAAACTCCCTTTCCAATTTTTACACTTGGGCTAATGATTGCACTTGGATGTATGATGTTCACTAATGGTATATCAAGTTTTAAAAGACTTTCATGCCATTTTCGTCTAATCAAATTATTTCCTACAGCAGCGATTCCGTGTACTTGCTTATTTTTCACCCATGCTTCTAAACACTCAATATTTGAAACAACTTTAATTCCATTTATTACCTTCTTGTTCGGCCATTGGTCATCTACAAAATAGATATTAGACCAATGGTTTAACAATTGTGCGACTTCAGCTAATGCTTGACCATAGCCACCAGCACCTAGAATGAGCAGTTCAGGTAAAGATGATTCACTCTCAGGCATCGGGATTACCTGCTTTTAAAAATGCTGCAATTATAATTAGGGGCAAATATGCGATTAGAACAGCTAATTCTGGAGAAAAGAAATAGTCTTGAACTGTCAGATAAGCAATTGGGAATAACCATAAGAGGTTAATGAACACAACAGCAATGGTGACTGGCGTATGACTACCCCATTTGCGCGATAAAATTTGATAACTATGGCTACGATGCGCATCATACATTTTATAACCCTTAAGCACGCGCTTGATAAGCGTATAAGTAGCATCTACCACAAACACTCCTAAGCAAATGATCCATGCACAAAATAAAGCTAAGTTTTCCTTCAAGGCAATTAACGCTAAAATACCAAGTGTTAAACCTAAAAAACCACTACAAGCATCACCCATAAAGATTTTAGCTTTAGGAAAGTTCCACAATAAAAAGCCAAATACGCATGCAGCTAATAACCACAAAATATCGCTATTCAGCGATGTATTAAGTAGTAAATAAATAATTGCCATACTTACAGTAGTTGTAATGGCTTCAACACTAGCAATACCGTTAATACCATCCATAAAGTTATATAGATTGAGTAGCCAAACCAAAAACAATACAGCAATAATGTTCGCAATAAAGCCTAACTCAAAGCCATTAAATATCTGTATATCAGCAAATCCACCAAAGCTAATCACTACTGCTATAGCCACTAAGAAATGGATTGCTAAGCGTAGCATCGAGTTAATATGCCCATGGTCATCTAAAAAACCTAGCAAGGCGATAACAAAACCCGCTGCCATAAGAGTTAAACCAATATGTAACGTCAATTGTTGGCTATAAATCAACACCGCCAGCGCCAACAAGTAACTACACACAACCGCAACCCCACCACCGCGTGGCGTAGGTACACTGTGGGAGCTACGTTCATTGGGGTTGTCTATTATATTTTTATTAAGGGCGTAAGCTCGCATATAGCCTGTGAATAATAATGTCAGTATAAAAAATACGATGCTCAGCGCAAAAATTGACATGCGTAAATTACTCTTTCATTTTTAAATAGTTTTGACCCGCTTGCAGCATCGCTTGCTGGGTACTCAATGGTGCTGTCCAACCCAGCAACTTCTGAGCTTTGGTCGTATCAACTTCTAGTGACTCAAACAACTGCTCATAGAGCTTGGATTTGCCAATACATGCGGCTCCTAGTTTCATGAGTGGTTGCGGAATATAAATAAAACGTGCAGGTTTTCCCATGCCCTGCTTTAAATATTGCACCAGCTCACGTGTAGAAATACGAGTTTGATCTGCCACTAGAAATGTTTGATTGGCTGCATTTGGATGTTCAATACAGGTTTGAATAAAGTCTACCAAATTTTCAAGTGCAACAAAGCTGCGTTTGTTTTGTGTGCCTGCAAAAGGTAAAGGTAAATTACTTGCAACTAGTTTGAGTAACCGAGCAAAGTTACCTGGCGCATGAGCAGCATAAACTAAAGGTGGACGAATAATAACTAATTCTGTGTCTGATCCAGCAAATAACTTTTTAAGTTCTTGCTCAGCCTCTAGTTTGGAAACAGCATAATCCGCATGAGGCTGGGGTGAGGCATCTTCTGTAAATGGTTGATGTAATGTTACTGAACCATTAACACCTATAGAACTCATAAATATGAAGCGTTTTACTTTTTTATCTAAAGCCTGACGTGCTAATTGCAAAGTACCTTCTACATTCACTTTGCGAAATTCGCACAATGGGTCTGTTGTTTGTTCATTTAGAATATGGGCGCGACCTGCTAAATGAATAATGACGTCTATATTGTTGGGTAAGTCTGCTTCAAAAATATTAGCAGCAACAAGTTGTTGGATATTTGAAGAAAGTACATTATTCTGAGTACGAATTAAAACAATAGTGTCATAAAAACTACTCACCTGTTCAGTCAGAGCTGTACCTACAAATCCTGTTGCACCTGTGATTAAAACTCTCATTATTTTAAAGACCGCTTTGATAATACTTGAGTATAGACATCTAATGTTTTATTCAACATTGTGTTAAAATTAAATTGTGTTTCATACAAATGGCGACTGTTATCGCCTAATTGTAGACGCAAATTTTTATCTACAATCAGTTCTTGAAGTGACTGAATTAAAAAATCAATATCCCCTTTAGGGATAATATATCCATTTTTAGAACTAACACTTTCCTTTACCCCTCCCACATCAGAAGCAATAATAGGTAAAGATGTACTCATTGCTTCCAATATAGTCAAAGGGAAGCCTTCATAATTTGAAATTAATACAAAAATATCAGCCAGATTCAAAAACTCTTTTACTTTAAAACTTTGACCATGAAAAATGATTTTTGAATCAAGATTTTCATAGGTAGCCAATTCCTGACATTTTTGAAGATTTGGCCCATCACCTAAAAAATCTATTTGCCAAGTTAAATGAGCAGGTAATTTTGAAAGTGCTTGTATCAAAAAATATTGATCTTTAGGATCTTCAAAACGTGCAACCATAATCAATCTTACTATAGAGCTAGACTTTTCGCTTGCTGAAGTTTTTATATCTGGTACACCATTGTGAATAGTCTGAACCAACTCTGGTGTTCCAACTTTATGTTTAAAACCATGTTGTCGATCATATTCTGAAACTGTAATTATATGATCTGAAAACTTAGTCATAAAACGCTCTAAAGTCGCATATATTTTTTGTTTTCTAGGGCTTACTCCGTCAGTAAAAGCCCAACCATGTGCTGTAAACACTACAGGTAAATTCAAGGATTTAGCTGCTAAACGACCCAATAAGCCAGCCTTGCTAGAATGGCAATGTACTATATCTGGCTTCAGCTGTTTTAAGTGTTTTTTTATTTCCCAAAAACCTAGTACATCATCTTTTATAGAGATTTCTCTTTTTAAGTACCCTAATGAACTGAAATTTATATTATTTTTTTTTAGCTCTTCAGTAAAAGCTCCCTCTCCACCTACCAAGATATAAACTTGATGCCCTTGACTGATCATGCCTTTCGCTAGATCAAGTAGGTGTACGCTAGCACCACCAAGCACGTCTGAGCGGGTGATAATATAAACTATGTTTAACATAAGGTTTTCATTCATTTCTATAAATTTTTAACCAGTTTTCAACTGATTTTTCTAAAGAAAATAATTCTTCCACACGTTGCCGTGCTTTCAAATTATTTTCTTGTATCTCAGAAGGTGTTTTAGTGACTACTTTTTTTATTGCTTCCGCCAACGCCTTACTATCTTTAGGCGGAACTAACATTCCTGTATCTCCCATGACTTCAGCGACACCACCACTATTAGTCGCAATGACAAAAGCACCGCATGCCATTGCCTCAGCAACAACTAAACCAAATCCTTCATAAGCTGATGGCAAAATAAAGAAATCTGCCTCTTGCATCAATTGTGGTATATCATCTCTACGCCCAAGCAAAGTTACATGGTCCTTTAAACCGAGCTGCTCAATTAATGCCTCTATCTGCGGTCTAAGTTCGCCATCCCCAGCTATGTTAAATATACACTTTTTGTATTTTAGGCTTTTATGAAAAATAGTAACTGCATGTAATAAATTTGGATAATCTTTTTGCTCATTAAACCGACCTACAGACAAAAACATTATTTCATCATTTTTTTTGTCCGCTTTAAGTAATTTAAATTTACTTAAGTCAATACCGTTATAGACTGTGGTTAAATTATTTATATTAAAAGCACCTTTGCTAATTAAAGATTCTGTAGCTTCTTGACTAACATTAGTATTAAAGTCAGATAAAAAGTTTGTTAATCGATAAGCCATCATCCTAAACTTTCCACCTTCATTAGAATTATGAGCAGTACAAATTAACTTTGGCACAGCACAACCAATACGATTGATACGTACAAAAATATTAGCATGTACCATATGTGCATGCACAACATCAGGTTGAAAATCTTGAATCAGTTTTTTATATTTATTCGATGCTGAGTATAACCCATATAGATTATTCAAATCTAAAGGTATTATATCCACATTAATATTTTTAGGACGAACTAATATTTCACCAGTTAAATAAACAATTTTAACCTCAAAACCATTTTCATACATTTTGTCCGCTAAATCACATACTACACGCTCAGCTCCGCCCTGCCCTAAGCCTGTAATGACATATAAAATTTTCATTTCATGCGTCCTTTTTCATAAATGTTTAATCGATTAGAATATAACAGTAGTGAAATTAAAAAAGCAAAAAAATATGCTGTAAAAATAGCCGGAATAAATTGAAATCCAATTACAACCACAAATAAAGAGTAACTAATAAATTTATTACCATAGCTAGTTTTTCTTATTAATAAAAATAACCAAAAAATAAATAATGTAAAAAAAACAACCCCACCCAAAGCCAAATTATATAAAAACAAATTATGAGGAATGACACCTACATTACTTTTATAGATATCTATACTATAGTACGAGCCTACAAAAACATTATTTAGAAAATAATTTAAACTATTATAATACCCCTCAAACCTACCACTTGAATCTAAATCAAGTAAACGACTAAAATTTTCTAAGAAAAATTTTAGAAAAATAATAGCTAAAAATCCAATAATTACAAAACCACCAACAAATTTTTTTAAATTTATTTTCCCTAATACTAGCGTTTTGAAAAATATTAAAAATATTAAAAATATTAAAAATATTAAAAGACCAAAAAAACCAGTCCTAGCAGTAGTAACAAGAGACCCTAATAACAAAAATAAGGAAAGAACCATAGAGGGTAAAATACGATTTTTATACCAAACCAACGGTATAACAGAAGCCAAATATAAAGAAAAAAAACTATAGTCTGACCAAATAAAACCAAATCCTATACGCTCATACATTTCATCAACTTTTCCTATAACAATACCAAATTTGTTATATAAAATTGACTGTAAAATCACTCCTAAAGACATTAAACATGCTATTAAAATATAAAATTTAATAAGCCTATCCAATTTTTTTTGATCAAGATATTCCCTTTTTAACAAAAATGGCCAATATGCCGTAATAAAAAAAACTATAAGAGAAAAGAAAGAATTAAAATCGCTACTTAGCAAAGACATAAAGAAAACAACTAAGATCATCAAAGTAAATACAAGAGCACTTTGATCAAAATTAATTTCCAAGGATTTTGGCACCAATAATATAACAGCCATTACCACTAATATTGGTAAGACTCTTATATTTAAAATAGTAAAATATGAAAATGGTATACTTAGTAATATTAAATATATAGCCATCTTTTTTAATGCTAAGTGCTCAATTTTCATTTACAGCTCTCAACCAAATCAAAGAAAGAATTTACGTGATTATGGATTGAATAGTTTTGGCTTAAAAGATAAGATTTACAGCTTTTTTTCTTCGCCACCTCCCGATTATAGGAAATCTCCAAAAAAGCTTCTGCTAATGCATCTGCGTCCCCTTGCCTTACAAAGTAACAACTTTCATCCTCTAAGACATAGCGAAAAATATTATTATCCCAGCATACAATTACCTTTTTAGCGGCCATCTGCTCAATTAAGGCATTTGACACCCCCCCTCCTCCTATAAAATCACTAAGAAAAGTTAAAGCTACACAAACCTCAAATTTTTGCATAAACTTTGGTAGTTCTTCATTAGGAATAGCTCCATAAAAATTGATCAGATTTTTTCCTGCTAAATCTTCAACTTGATTTCTAAAAGGCCCGTCACCAACCACATGGAAATTAAAATTATTGTTAGGATATTTTTTATTTAATAAAATAATACTCTCTAAAAAAGATTTAATACCTTTGACTTCAGCTAACCTTCCAATAAAAGCAATATTTAATTTATTATTAATATCAGTTACCATAGGGCAATTCCAGCGCTCTAAGTCTATTGAGTTTTTGATAACATGACACTCAACACCATGATTGCGATAAAATTCAGCGGTGTCTTCTCCATTTGCTATAACGAGATCAAAAAAACTCTTTATTATAAAAATTTCAAACTTCAACAATACCTTCTGGGTAAATCGATTTAATAAATAACCTTTTTCTTTAGTATAGATAGTTCTTAGCCATAGAATCCTTTTCCCTTTTATATTTTTAAATATATATCCTACAACAGCTGCTAAAGACTCTTCTAAACCGCCAACTGCTAAAACATGATCTGCATCTTTTCTTTTTAAAAAAAATTTAAAAAAACAAAAAAAAATAAATTGGATTGATATAGGCAAAAACCTATAACTATTATTATATTGAATATGATTATTTACAATAGTATTATCTTTTTCCAAAATACTATCTTCATTATTTTTCAAAGTTATCAAATTAAATAAAATTTTCTTTGAAGAATCTCGGCTTTCGATTTCATGTAAAAAATTTTTCAGCCATGTTTCTCTTCCGCCATCACTTTTGCTCAACTTGGAGATCATTATTAAATCAATTTTCAAAATTTCGTCCTTTTTTAGAAATTAATGAATAGCAGTAAAAGTACTGTTTTCTGAAAACTATGAATCCCAATAAAAATAATGCAATCCACCCGTATATTAAAAAGCTCTCAGCCTCTCCATATATTGCAAAAAGAGTACTATATATCCAAAGTGTAAAAGTAAACAAATACATTTTAAATCTTGGTATACTTCTCCATAAAAAACTTGATAACTCTGTTCTAGCAAAAAATAATACCCAAAATGCCAAGGCGGTAGCTATTGCTGCACCTTGCCAGTAAAGGCAAAGTAATAAAACCAATTAAAGCACTCCCCAAAGGCCCTAAAGCAAATGATAAAATTTTTCTAAGATTCATTTAATGTATCAGCTCCAAATAAAGCTAAATCCCATTTTTTATATTTGACGACCAACTAGAAGCCTCTTTAATAAATTTTTTTATATTTTCAGAATCCTCATCTCCAAGAAAACATTCTTGATCAATCATATCTTTAAGTTTATTTGCCACTTCTTTAATATTATCAATGTTATCAACAGCTCTTGAAAATGCTGCGGCTTTAATAAACTGAGGTCTAGCCCCTAGTACTGTTAAAATCTTCATACCTTCACTCTTTTAAACTCTTTATCAGAGTCTTTAACAATCAAAAAAATTATAAGCAAATATAAGCTGTAAAAAATAAACCCTGATAATGCATAATATTCGAACATAAAATTACTTATGAATATACTAAACAGGTACATTCCCCCAACTCGAATACCTAAGCCAAAAATTTGTAAGAGCAATGCAACTTTCTGATTCCCCGTAATATGTAATGACATAGAAATAGGTGATACCAAAAACTGCATAACAAACCAAGGAAGCATCCATAGCATCATTTCACCAGTACGCAGCCAGGCTTCACCAAATATAAGTGGCACTATACTCGGAGCTAAAAGACAGATGACAAAAAGTGGTATTACTCCAATCTTTAGCAACTGAAACATACATTTATAAGTATATTGAGTTAACTCTCCCTGATTATATTTTTCTGATGCATGAGATAAATAAACTTGAGCAACTGCTCCGCCAATAAATCCTAGTGGTATTGCCATGATCTGCATTGCTAGTATTAAGTATCCAGCTTCAGCATTTAAAGCTAGGGCGGCAATTAAAATAATAGGTAACTGAATAGCCGCCGAGTTAGCTAAAGCCTCTAATGCAGAATATTTCGGAAATTTATCATTTTTCTTAAAAACTTGTTTTAATGTCTTTAAGTTCAAGTCTTGGATAGGATGATATGCTTCCTTATAGAAACCTAATGCCAAACTTTTAATTCCAGAAGAAACTTTGACAATTTGTCCCACAATTAATCCAAGTACAGAAAATCCCATTAATCCCATAATTATTTGTATGGATACGCCACTTATAGATTGAACCATGCGTGTTTTTGCAATTAGAGAAAAATTTTTTTTCCGAGTAGCCCAATATTGTAATGAATTATATGATCCTAAAAAGAATATACCAATAGGTACTAACCAAATTAAACTGACAAAATCTGGCTGCCTTAAAATAAAAATAATATCTGAATGAAAGATCCAGATAATTAGGCCTATTAATAAACTAATTATGAGGTTACTTAATAGAGCAAGCAAAACTAAATGAATTGCTTCATTATTATTTTCTGGTATAGGAATTGCTATTTCAAAACGTAAACAACTAGCAACGGATAAAATTAATAGTAAAGACGTATAGATCGCAAATAGAGAAAATTCTTCAGGAGTATATAAGCGCGTCAAAATTGGCAATGCAAGTATTGCTACACCTTGAGCAAAAGCCGTCCCGCCTACCAACACAGACACGGCTTTTAAAAAGCCTCCTTGAGCATTTAATTTTGCATTAATTTTATCAAGAAGGCTTTTCACAACTTAGTTACTCAACAGCGCTGCAACAATTTTTGCTTGAGCTTCTTCAGTCAAGTAAGGTTGCATAGGTAAACTCATTACACGCTCAGCGATAGCGTCCCCCACAGGTAATACTGCATTTACATCTGCCACAGCAGGCTGCTTATTTAACGGAATTGGGTAATGCACAGCAGTTGGAATACCCTGAGCTTTTAACTTTTCCTGAACCTCACTACGGTTTTCTATCTGAATGGTATACTGCGCCCAAGCACTCTGATTATGCTCTTCAATAAACGGAGTTGTTAAAAAACCCGCTTCATTGAATAATTTTGTGTATGTTTCTGCTACACGCTGACGCGCCTGTATTTCATCGTCCAAAATTGCCAGCTTTGGCAATAAAATAGCCGCTTGCAACGTATCTAAACGACTGTTTACCCCAACACGAATGTGATGATAACGACGGTCTTGACCATGACGTGCAATCTGACGAATCACTTTCGCCAGCTCTTCATCATTAGTAAAAATAGCACCACCATCGCCATAACAACCTAAAGGCTTACTTGGGAAAAAGCTAGTGCATGCCACAGTACTTAAATTACAGCTTTTACGCCCTTTATAAGTCGCACCAAAACTCTGTGCGGCATCTTCAATGACTGGAATATGATACTTAGCAGCGATTGCATTAATTGCATCAAAATCAGCACATTGTCCATACAGACTTACTGGAATAATTGCTTTAGTGCGTGGTGTAATCGCTGCCTCTAATTGTGCAACGTCCAAATTATATGTATTTGGGTTTACATCAACATATACTGGAGTCGCACCCAATATTGCAACTGTTTCAGCTGTAGCTATATAGGTAAATCCGGGCGTAATCACTTCATCACCCGGACCGACACCAAACGCCATTTGAGCAATCTGTAAAGCATCAGTACCATTGGCACAGCTAATACAATATTTAGCCCCAACATAAGCTGCTAATTTTTCTTCGAGTTCTGCAACTTCTGGCCCTAAAATATACTGACCATGTGCCAATACTCGCTGAATACCCGCATCAATTTCAGCTTTAATACGTGACTGCTGTGCCTTTAAATCAATAAATTCAATCATGCTGCAACCTGCTCTTTTGTTACAACCTTACCATTCAGTCGGTAAATTGCCCCTGTATGCTCACATGCAACTTGTGCCTCACCTTCTAGTGGTAAATCTAATTGCTCACCAAATTCGCTCATCCAGCCAATTTGTTTTGCAGGTACACCCACCATCAGTGCATAGGCAGGTACATCTTTATTTACCACTGCGCCTGCACCTACAAATGAATATTCCCCAATCGTGATACCACACACAATGGTACAGTTAGCACCCAAGGTTGCACCTTTTTTCACAAGGGTGTTACGGTATTCATCTTTACGCTCAATGAGTGAGCGTGGGTTATAGACATTGGTAAAGACCATGCTTGGTCCACAAAACACCCCTTCTTCAAGGGTAACATTGTCATAAACCGAAACATTATTTTGTACTTTGCAATGATCGCCAATTACGACCTTATTACCCACAAAAACATTCTGACCTAAAGATACGCCTTTTCCAATTTTGGCACCGCCACAGACATGTACAAAATGCCAAACACGAGAGTTCTCACCAATTTGAGCACCCTCATCGACAATTGCACTTTCATGTTGATAAAAACTCTTCATGTTCTACCTTATTATTTTACTTTTGCTAATAGAGGATGTGAGTTGCTTGGATTTTCAACAATTGGCGCGACACGAATCACCTCAACAGTCTCAATTGCAGCACGGTTTTCTTCTACACCATAACCTTGACCAGCTAAAATACGTTGGTAACTTTGGGTGTGTAAGTCGGTAAAACCGCCTGAAAATTCAAGTTCTTCATTTTCAATGGTAATACTACGGTAGGTTAATTTTTCACCCTGCACAGCATTTTCTGGTAAATTGTTAGCATCAATCGACAAGAACCAACGTACACGAGCACGCTCATATTCTAAATAACCCGATGCGGTTTTTTCATCACGATAATGCACTTCATTTTTCACAATTTTGCCAAAAATAAAATGCAGCATGTCATAAAAGTGCACACCAATATTGGTGGCTACACCACCCGATTTATTATCTACCCCTTTCCATGATTTTAAATACCACTTACCACGTGAGGTTAAATACGTTAAATCTACATCAAAAATTTTACCTGCAGGTGCAGCCTGGACTTTATCACGC
This sequence comes from Acinetobacter sp. 24-47-66, assembly GCF_056779755.1. NCBI lineage: Bacteria > Pseudomonadati > Pseudomonadota > Gammaproteobacteria > Moraxellales > Moraxellaceae > Acinetobacter > Acinetobacter sp. 24-47-66. The sequence continues at coordinate 50,459 of NZ_JBWYIL010000013.1, read as the reverse complement.
AGTGCGATAATGGAAGGGTGCAAACGTAACTGTAAAATTGAGTTTACTTTGGCACCATATTGTTTTTCATATTCAGACAAAAGGTTTAAATCTTCTGAATTCAATACCAATGGCTTTTCACAAATCACATCAATGCCATTTTTAAGCGCATATTTCATATGTGGTGCATGTAAATAGTTTGGTGAGCAAATTGCAACATAATCTAGCTTTTCACCTTTGAGTTTTTGATCCTCTACATAGGCTTCAAACTCTTCAAATTCGGTAAAAAACTCGGCTTCAGGGAAATGACTATCCATAATGCCAACAGAGTCATTCACATCCATAGCAACTGCTAAGGTATTACCTGTTTCTTTAATTGCTTTTAAGTGACGTGGTGCGATATATCCTGCAGCACCAATCAGGGCAAATTTTTTCATGTTGTTCACTACAATTGATTAATTTATGTTAAAGGCGGAATACAGTAAAACCTTGTGCTGTTAGTTCTTCACGGCTAAACAGACTTTTAACATCTGCAATCACAGGCTTAGAATTATTGACATAGCTGCGTAATTGCTCTGGGCTAAGATGGCGGAACTCATTATGTCCGACAGCAACAACCAAACTGTCTACAGGGTGTTCTGCATCAATGATTGACAGCTCTACCCCATACTCTTGTTGTACTTCTTCCACATCTGCCCACGGATCACAGACCACAACCTGCGCACCCCAAGTTTGAAACTCTTTAATCAAGTCTTCAACCTTGCTATTACGGATATCTGGACAGTTCTCTTTAAAGGTAATCCCTAATACACCAATTTTTGCGCGCGGAACATCAATACCATTTTTAAGCATATGTTTAATTGTATTACGCGCCACATAACGTGCCATATTGTCATTAATACGACGACCCGCCAAAATCACCTGTGGATGGTAACCCACCTCTTCAGCTTTATGAGTTAAATAGTACGGGTCTACACCAATACAATGCCCACCCACCAAACCTGGACGGAATGGCAAAAAGTTCCACTTACTGCCTGCGGCTTCCAGTACATCTAAGGTATCAATGCCAAGCCGATCAAAAATAACTGATAACTCATTCACCAAGGCAATATTTAAATCCCGCTGGGTATTTTCAATCACTTTTGCTGCTTCTGCGACTTTAATACTTGAAGCTTTATGCGTACCCGCAGTAATAATACTGCTATACACCTGATCTACCAGCTCAGCGACTTCTGGGGTAGAACCGGAGGTAATCTTTTTAATCTTGGTCAGGGTGTTGACTTTATCACCCGGATTAATCCGCTCTGGGCTATAACCGGCATAGAAGTCTTGGTTGAATTTCAAGCCAGACACTTGCTCTAATACTGGAATACAAACTTCCTCTGTAGCTCCTGGATAAACAGTAGATTCATAGACGACTACATCCCCCTTTTTAATCACCTGCCCCAAACTCGCACTGGCTTTTTTTAGAGGAGTTAAATCAGGACGGTTTGCTTCATCCACCGGCGTTGGGACTGTCACAATAAAAAAGTTACATTGTTTTAAATCTTTTAAATCCGCTGAGAAACTTAATTGTTTTGATTCCGATAATTGTTGTGGTGAAACTTCCAATGTGTGATCTTGACCACTTTTTAACTCATCAACGCGTTTATGCTGAATATCAAATCCTACAACAGGTATTTTCTTCCCAAATTCTACTGCTAATGGCAGGCCTACATAACCTAAACCAATCACCGCTATTTTTAAATTCGATACATTCAGCATCCGTTATACCTTATATTATTTAATATCAATTTAACGGCGCCTAATATAACAGATCCCAAATTAAATATTGATGTAAAATGATCACAATTGAAAAAAATAATTACATAACTCCATGATCTTAATCACAATCAAGCAACAAAAAAGGGTTTTATATTCACATTGGCGCTAGGCGTTATAGGTTTATTCCTATAATATAGCTAAACAAATATCAGCTTAGATTTTTGAATCTATTTTAAATATTCTACTAATTAAAAAATGATAGGAATTCGAGTGAGTTACTACCGCTATAGTTTATTATTAGCACTCAGCTTAAGTTTTACAGGTTGTGCTGTGACTTCAGGTCTGCAAACCTATGATTTGCCTGAAGAAGGTGTTTTTCAGACGGATTTGGGGACTCAAGTCAATGTCATCAAACTCACTCAAGAGTCCCTTTTTGCTGTTCAACCAGCACAAGTCAATGTCCACCAAGATTTAGGACATTTGTTTTTACAAAATCAAAAACAATATCTACTTAGTCCTGGTGACGTATTATCCATTTATCTATGGGCATATCCAGAAATTACTCCCCCCACCAATACTATTAGCAACGAAGAAGCGATTAAAGCAAATGGCTACCAAATCGACTCTCGTGGCTATATTCAGTTCCCGATTATTGGGCGCTATAAAGCGGCTGGCAAAAGTTTAGATCGAGTGAATCAGGAACTTCGTCAATTACTTGCCCGTTATTTAAAAACGCCTGATGTTATTGCTCGAGTTTTGTCTTACCAAGGTCAACGTTATTCAGTACAGGGCAATGTCATGAAAGGTGGTCAATATACATTAAATGATCAACCCACCAGTATCTATACGGCGCTTGGCTTAGCTGGTGGCGTCAACACACAATTTGGTGCGAATACATCGATTAGCCTCGTTCGAAATGGTCAAACTTATAATTTAAATTCGATTGAACTTGAGAAAGCGGGCTTTTCACTGCACAACCTTTTGGTTCAAGCCAACGATACCATATATGTGAATTCACGCGAAAATCAAAAAATTTATGTGATGGGTGAATCGGGTAAAAACCAATCCCTACCAATGCGTGACCAAGGCATGACTTTGAGTGATGTGATTGGGGAGAGCTTAGGCCTGAATCCATTGTCTGCAAGCAGCAGTAAAATTTACGTCGTTAGAAGTCAAAGTGACTCACCTATGACTGAAATCTTCCATATGGATCTGTCTAGCATTGCTAATTTTGGTCTCGCTAATCAGTTTAAAATGCAAAGTAATGATATTGTTTATGTCGATGCAACGGGTCTAACGCGCTGGCAACGTGTGGTCAACCAGGTTATTCCTTTCTCCAATGCTTTATATAATTTAGATCGTTTGGGGAATTGATGAATTTTCAAAATATTTTAGTGGTATGTATTGGAAATATCTGTCGAAGCCCCATGGCAGAATATTTCCTAAAAGATGCATACCCAAATCGAAAAATTCACTCTGCTGGTATTTCTGGTCTAGTTGGTCATCCTGCAGATGATAAAGCATTACAATGTATGCAAAATTTCGGTATAAATATGCAAGATCATGTGGCGCGCAAACTGAATGCTGAATTGGTCAAAAATGCGGATTTGATTCTTGTCATGAGCCAGAACCAACAGAAGCATATCGAACAAACATGGCCATACGCAAAAGGAAAAACCTTTCGCTTGGGGCACTGGCGTGAAAAAAATATTGCGGATCCTTACCAACACGATCAAGCATTCTTTAATGACACCTGTCAGTTGATTCAGGATTGTATCGCTGATTGGAAAAAACACCTTTAATATTTTGAATAAAGATTATGAGTCAAACCGCGAATACCGAAGATACAATTGATTTAAAAGAATTATTTTTTTCATTAATCGCACAATGGAAACTGATTGCCTTGTGTGTGATTTTGAGTCTGGTCTGTGCCCTACTCTACTTGCGTACAACACCAGATACCTACGCTGTTGATGCTTTGGTCCAAGTTGAAGAAAGTAAAGGTACATCAGCTGCACTTTTGGGTGATCTCTCAAGTATGATTGAGCAGAAACAACCCGCTCAAGCAGAAATTGAAATCTTGAAATCTCGATTAGTCCTCGGTTCAGTGATTGAGAATTTAAATCTAGATCTTAGAGTGTCTGGTACGCAAAACTCTTTCTTTGATCGTTTATTTTCACCACATGACTATTCGACCAGTTATTCACGTCAATCTGTGATTTTTAACGATGACGAAAAATCTTTTGCGATTCCCCATTTCCATGTTCCTCAGAAATTTCGTGACCGTGCATTAGAACTTAATTTTACTGAGAAACAGTTTACGCTGACGGATTTAAGAACTGAAGAAGTGGTGCTAAAAGGTTCAGTAAACCAACTCAATCAAATCTCTACGCGTGATGGCGTATGGAAAGTTGAGATTCGCACACAAGATCAATTGAATGACCGCTATATCATCACCAAACAATCTTTACCAGCTGCGATGAAATCGCTTTTGGCCAACTATTCAGTGGCTGAAAAAGGGAAAATGACTGGTGTTTTAGGATTAAACTATCAAGGTCAAGATAAAGAGCACATTACAAAAGTCCTGAATACGATTTTAAATGCGTATAGTCAGCAAAATGTAGAACGTCGTTCTGCCGAAACTGCGCAAACGCTCAAATTCTTGGACGAACAACTCCCAGAACTAAAACAACAACTGGATGTCGCCGAACGTGAATTTAACAAATTCCGTCAAGGCTTTAATACGGTTGATGTCACCAAAGAATCTGAATTGTATTTAACGCAAAGTGTTGCCTTAGAAACACAAAAAGCTGAACTTGAGCAAAAAGTCGCTGAAGCGGGTGCGAAATACACCAATGAACATCCAATCATGCAACAAATGAACGCTCAACTAGGCGCGATCAATAAAAAAATTAATGAATTGGATGGCACATTAAAACAACTCCCAGACTTGCAACGTCGCTATCTACAGTTATTCCGTGAAGTTGAAGTCAAACAACAGTTATATACAGCTTTGCTTAATTCGTACCAACAACTTCGCATTGCGAAAGCGGGGGAAATTGGTAATGTTCGTATTGTTGATACTGCCGTAGAACCGATTGAACCAATTAAGCCTAAAAAATTACAGATTTTAATTTTGTCCATTTTCCTTGGTGGTTTCCTCGGGACACTTCTGGCGCTGTTACGTAATATGATGCGTTCAGGCATCAAAGATTCTAGTCAAATTGAAAATGAATTGGATCTGCCGGTTTATGCAACGGTACCGCGTTCGCCAGTGCAAGAAAGCCGAATTAAGATGCTGAAAAAGCATAAGAAAATCCCAATTCTTGCCATTAAGAATAGCGATGATATTGCGATTGAAAGTTTACGCAGTATGCGCACGGCGATTCATTTTGCGCTGAGTTCAGCTCGCAATAATGTGATTATGATTTCTGGTCCTGCACCTGAAGTGGGTAAATCATTTATTTCAACCAATTTAGCAACAATTTTAGCGCAAGCCGACAAACGTGTTTTGATTATTGATGCTGACTTACGTCGTGGTTATCTACACAAATATTTCAATATTGAAACACAGCCAGGTTTGACTGATTACATGACTGATCAGCACTCTCTACAAAATATTATTCGAGACACTGAAGTCGCTGGTTTAAGTGTGATCACTCGTGGTAAGAGTCCGAGCAATCCATCTGAGATGTTGAGTTCTGAAAAATTCAAACAATTGCTTGAACAACTTTCAACACAGTTTGATCATGTGATTATTGACACGCCACCTGTGCTTGCAGTGACTGATGGTATTATCATTTCGCAATATGCAGGTGTGAATTTGGTCATTGCTCGCTATGCGAAGACACAAATGAAAGAACTCGAAATCACAGTCAATCGTTTCGAACAAGCCGGTGTTAAAGTGAATGGCTTTATCTTAAATGACATTCAACGTAATGCAGCGGGTTATGGCTATGGTTATAACTATGCGTATGCGTATAAAGCCTCAAAGGACAATGATTAATTATTGTTGAAAAAAAAGCCTGATCTATTCAGGCTTTTTTTATGCCGATCAAACACTGTATATTTGTGAAATTTTGTTGATTTCATTGAAATTCTATATCGCTGAAAGTGAATTGACGCTATGCTGTTTTGGTTCCGCGATTTTAGAATGTCGCACATAGAATTGAAAAAAATTGGAAATCTCATGAGTAAAGCTTTACCCATCGCTGTTGCTGTCGTTTTAGGCGGTGCTGCGCTCGTCCCTGTTTATTATGCAAGTCAACATCCAACATCTGCGACAGTTTCTAGCATGACTGCTGATGCAAAACCGATTGATAAAATCAGTTATGCACTGGGTTATGAAGTTGCCAGCCAAACTCCTCCTGAAGTTGCCATTGATCCGTTTATTGTCGGTGTCCGTGAAGCGCATGCTAAAAAAGAACGTGCCTATACCGATGAAGAACTGCAAACTGCCTATGTGGCTTTACAAAAAGAATTAGAAGAAAAGAAAGTCGAGGACTCTAAAGCTGCCAATGCACAAAGCAATAGCTTCCTTACTGAAAATGCAAAAAAACCGAATGTTAAAACAACTGCTTCTGGTTTGCAGTATCTCGTCAGCAAAGAAGGTACAGGCAAACAACCTGCTGCAAGTTCTGTGGTTAAAGTGCATTACACCGGTAAATTACTTGATGGCAAAGTCTTTGATAGCTCGGTTGAACGTGGCGAACCGATTGAATTTCCGTTGAATCAGGTCATCCCTGGATGGACAGAAGGCCTACAATTGATGAAGGAAGGCGGTAAAGCAACCTTATACATTCCATCAAATCTGGCTTATGGTGAACAGGGTGTTCCTGGTACGATTCCACCAAACAGCACGCTCATTTTTGATGTTGAATTAATCGAAGTCAAATAAGTTAATCAAAAGGAGAGCCTGCAGCTCTCCTTTTTTGGATTTGAATGATGAAAAAAATCTCTATATTAAGCAGTCTGCTGATCCTCAGCTCTGGCTCATTTGCGGCAAACATTAGCAATAAAAGTACTGAAAAAGATCAGCTCGGATATAGCTATGGCTACGTAATGGGACGTACTAATGCGGATACATTAAAAGATATTAATTTGGATGCTTTTATTGAAGGATTGAAACAAGGATCAACCGGTCAAAGATCGAGTTTAACCGATCAAGAAATGGCGCAGGCTTTAACCAAATACAAAAAGCAAAGCGAATCTAAACAGCTGATTGAATTTCAAAAATTGGCTGCAGAAAATTTAAAATCTGGGCAGCAATTTTTACAAGAGAATGCCAAAAAAGCAGGTATTGTCACACGACCAACAGGGCTGCAATATCAAGTGATTCAGCAAGGTCAAGGCAAAACACCTAAAGCGACGTCAAAAGTGAAAGTTCATTATGAAGGGCGTTTGATCGATGGCACAGTATTCGATAGTTCAATCGCGCGTAATCAAGCGGTTGAATTCCAAGTGAGTCAAGTCATTCCGGGTTGGACTGAAGGCTTACAACTCATGAAGGAAGGTGCTCAATATCGCTTCTTTATTCCTGCTGATTTGGCCTATGGTGAGATCGGTTCGGGCGATGCGATTGAGCCGAACAGCACCTTAATCTTTGATGTCGAACTTTTAAAAGTTTTGCCTTAATGTTCACATGACTTATAAAAAAACATCGCTTCCGCGATGTTTTTTTTATGTTTTTATTGAGAGTCTGTTTGAAGCATTAGCCGTGTTTTAACTGTCTTGGTCTAAAGCCAGTCGTAAATAAACCCAATACATAAGCAACCACACCCAATACACAGAGACCAAGCACTTCAAATACACGAATCCACGGTGCTACATCTGGGTTATACCAGCTTAGACCATACCATAAAGCTGCGATCATCACGGCGTTACCGACCATAAATTGGAAAAATAATTTTTTCCAGTGCGGACCAAATCGGAATATTTCACGTTTGTGTAAATAGAAATATAGCATCCCTGCATTGACTAAAGCAGAACCTGTAGATGACAACGCCAATGCCATATGGAGTTCTTCCCAGCCCATCCATTTGAAGATACCAATAAAAACCACATTGAGGATGGCATTGGCTGCAACTGCCATTAGGCCAACACGTACTGGGGTTTTGGTATCTTGAATCGCATAAAATCCAGGAGCAAAGACTTTAATCAACATAAATGCCAAAACACCACCACTCATACATTGTAATGCCAAAGCGGTCATTTCTGTCGCTCGTGCATCAAAAGCACCGTGTTGGAACAGCGCTTGAATAATCGGTGTAGACAACATAAATAAAGCGATACTGGCTGGGATACCTGCAAATACGATGACACGTGCAGCCCAATCTAACATGGCCTTAAATTTAGTTTGATCCTGTTCAGCTTTACGCGCAGAGAGTGCAGGCAGAATCACCGTTCCGATGGCTACACCAATTAAGCCTAAAGGCAATTCGGTCATCCGTTCTGCTGTATAAAGCCATGACACAGAACCATTTTGCATAAAAGACGCCCAAATGGTATTGAGCAGCAAATTAATTTGTGTGACTGAAACCCCAAACAGTGCAGGCAACATTAGTTTTAAAATACGCTCGACACCTTCGTGCTTAAAATCAACTTTGGGTGGAATCAGGAGTTTTTTGCGCCAAAGCTCCGGAATTTGTAGGGCTAATTGCAAAATACCAGCAAACACCACTGCCCAACCCAATGCCATAATGGGTGTTTCCATATATGGTGACAGCCACAAAGCCCCTGCAATCATTGCAATATTCAACAATACTGGCGCGAATGCCGGTGTGGTGAACGAGCCATAGCTGTTTAAGATACTGCTGGCAAATGCCGTCAGCGACATAAACATCAGGTAGGGAATGGTGAGACGGAATAAGTCGACTGATAAATCAAATTTGGCTGCATCGGCATGAAATCCTGGCGCATAAACATACAATATCGCAGGTGCAACAATCATACACAGCAAAGTTAATGCAGTCATCACGGTAAGCAAACATCCAAATACCCGACTAATTAGGATCTGAACTTCAGCATGGAGTTTGGTGGTTTTATATTCTGTGAGAACAGGAATAAATGCTTGGGAAAATGCACCTTCGGCAAAAAGACGCCTAAAAAAGTTGGGAATACGAAACGCTACGACAAAAGTATCGAAGTCTTTACCTGCCCCGAACACATTTAACAGCACCATGTCTCGAATAAGCCCCATGACACGAGACAACATGGTCATTGCACTCACAATAAAGGTGGATCGCCAAAGCGCCATCATATTCACCACTTAAAAAGATTGACGATATTGTAATAAAACTTTGCTTTTAAATTGTTATTTCATTCGACAAAGCATTATATTTTCGTTGTTTTAATTGAGCTCTAAAATAACACCATTGAAAATGCGGTCCTGGATCGGTCTTTCGTCCAGGTGCAATATCTGAATGCCCTGCGATATGACTTTTAATTTTAGGATAAGCGTGTTGAAGTGTTGCCACGACCTCAACTAAAGCTTGATATTGTTGTTCCGTATAATCTTGATCATCACTACCCTCGAGTTCAATGCCAATCGAATAATCATTGCATTCTGGATTTGCCATGTACGTAGAGCGTCCTGCATGCCAAGCACGGTCTTTAAAATTAACAAACTGTAAAATTTCGCCTGACCTTAAAATCAATAAGTGTGCTGAGACCTGCATCCCTTCAATGGTTTTAAAATAAGGGTGTGCATCCCAATCTAATTTATTTTGGAAAAACTGCTCAATATAGCCTCCTCCAAACTGTGAGGGCGGTAAGCTAATATTGTGGATGACCACCAGTTGAATGTCAGTATGGTCTGGTCTTTGATTAAAATTTGGTGAAGCAATAAATCTTGCACCTTGTAATACACCATCTACCACTTGAAGCTTGGGTACATTCGACATGTGTGATCTCAATCCGTGTTTGCAACTTATGACAATTCATCCACGCTCATCTTTGGAAAAGACTTGGACGAAAAAAACAGCACCATTACTTGAGGTGCAATGGTAATATATTGCTCATTTTTCTGGTGCCTACAATAGGGATTTTATGAGCATACCGCAATCTTTGCTTGAACAATCAATTCAAATCAATATCCAACAAGCATTGCAAGAAGATATTGGTGAGCGTGATATCACCGCATTGCTGACACCTGAAGATGAACAAGCAACAGCAACCATTATCAGTCGCGAAACGATGATTCTTGCAGGGCAACCGTGGGTCAATGCTCTAATTAAAGCCTATGATCCAAGCGTTAATGTGATTTGGTTAAAGCAAGATGGCGATCAAGTTCAAGCCAATGAGGCATTTTTAAAACTTGCCGGCTCAGCACGCAGTCTGTTAACCGTTGAACGCCCAGCACTTAATTTTATACAAACCCTTTCTGCTGTTGCTACAAAAACGGCTGAATATGTGAAACATTTAGAAGGTTTAAATACCAAACTACTGGATACACGTAAAACATTACCTGGCTTACGTATTGCGCAAAAATATGCGGTGGGCGTAGGTGGTGGTCAAAACCATCGTTTAGGTTTATTCGATGCTTTTTTAATTAAAGAAAACCATATTATGGCTGCAGGTGGCATTCAGCAAGCAATCGACAAAGCACATGCCATTGCACCAGGTAAACCTGTGGAAGTCGAAGTTGAAACTTGGGATGAATTAAACCAAGCTTTAGATGCTGGTGCCGATATCGTCATGTTGGACAATTTCAGCCAACAACAAATGATTGATGCAGTCAAGCATGTGGCTGGTCGTTGTAAACTGGAAGCATCAGGTAATATTACCATCGACAACTTACGTGAAGTTGCTACTTCAGGCGTCGACTTTATTTCAATGGGTGTACTGACTAAAGATGTAAAAGCCATCGATTTATCTATGCGCTTTAACGCTTAATCGATTCAATCCTATCTCTCAATAAAAAAGGGGCTTTGCTCCTTTTTTATTTGCTTAAAACTGTGATGCTACATTAACTTTATCGCAAGAATACAAAAAAATTTGAATTTATATGGTCCTAGTTGATACCCTCCACGCTTTCAGATTATTTTTTAATCAAAATCATAATAAACTTATAGAATGCAAAGTAAATCATTAAATTTCAATTATTTATTTGCCGTAATTTTACAATTATTCAATTTTCTGTCATGGAATACTGTTCGATTTTCATTCATAGTGAAGCCAATAAATACAATTAATCCCATGAGTTCGCATTGTCTAAATAATAGGAGGGTGTCAGAGCATAGACCATGCTGAATGTCAGTGAATAAATAAAAAGAAATGCAGTCATCGGATCGATTGCATCCACCATGTTGTACATTAGGGAAATCACATGAAAACGCAAATGATCTATACGCTTTTAAGCGTCGCGATTAGTAGCAGCTTACTCGTCGGTTGTAAAAGCTCCAACGAATCTGGGGGGAATTCAGGCGGTGGTAATGGATCACAGCCAACTCCGACCAATCCAACTGATCCTGACAATCCAACGAATAAACTTGAAAAAGAATTCGTGACTGTTTTATCTACTCGCCCCGATCTTGTGACAGATAATGATGTATTGATCGAATTAGACTCATCGATTAATTTTAATGACGCAAATATAAGCATTCATTTAAATGGACAGGACATCAAATCTCGCTTTTCCAATGCTCAAAATAGAGTGCTATTGGATGGATTACAGTTAGGGGAAAATCTACTAAAAATTGAAACACCAAACGCAATTCAAAATTTATATTTAAAAAATTTCAGTACCACAGGTCCTCTTTTATCTGGACCTCAAATTAATCCATGGACCTGTACCAACGGCTCGACTGATTTATTTTGCCGTAAACCTATTCAATATAATTACTACTATCGGAATTTAATCGGAACTTTACAAACCTATAATCCTGATAAACCACCTTCGGCGGGTCTGATTTCCAAAATTAAGACCGATACAGGCGTAGAAGTGCCATTTATCATTCGAGAAGAAGTCGGTTATCAAAATCGCGATGAATATCGATTTGCTGTATTGTTTAATCCTAATCAGCCTTGGACTGCGCTCAATCCACAACCCCAATTTAATAATAAGCTGTTAGTAACCCATGGGCAAAGTTGCGGAAATGATTATCAGTCTGCAACCGCCCCTACCGTGGTTGCGACATCAACTTCTATTTTGCCTGATATTACCATCAAGGCTTTGGGCAAAGGTTATGGCGTCATGTCTACGGCGCTATCCAACAGTGGACATAACTGTAATTTGGCGGTTCAAGCTGAATCAATCATTATGGCCAAAGAACGTTTTATCGAACAATACGGCACTTTAGACTACACGATTGGACAAGGCTGTTCAGGTGGCGCACTCGCATCTCAATGGGTAGCCAACGCCTATCCAGGTGTATACCAAGGTTTGTTAGTAACGTGCTCCTTCCCTGATGCATGGAGTACAGCGTCTCAGTTTGCTGATTATCATATTATGATCAATTATTTTAAAACAGCAGAAGGCCGCTCTTTCCTCCCTCATCAAATTAACCATATTCAAGGTCATATTTCTGAGATTAATGGTTATGTCAGTGAACTTGCGCAATTCGATGTTGCTCGACCAAATACAATTTGTAGCGGAATATCAGAAACACAACTGTACAATGCCACCTCAAATCCGAATGGGACACGCTGTTCAATTCAAGAGGCTGCTGTAAATTTGTTGGGTCTCAGAAATCCAACTGAAGTTGATCCAAATACACAACAGCTTAGACAAATTTGGAGTCCCGTCGAAAATCAACGCAATGTCGGGTTTGCAAACCTGCCAATTGATAATGTCGGTGTGCAATACGGGCTTCAAACCTTATTTGATGGTGTGATCAATGCTGAAAAATTTGTTTTATTAAATGAACGCCTCGGTGGAGTTGATATTGATATTAATCCAATTCCCGAACGGTTATATGCCACGGAGCAAGGTTTAAAAAATGCTTATCGAACTGGTTTAATCAATGTTGCCAATAATTTAGATCAAGTGGCGATTATTGATTGTCGTGGTCCAGATCCAGCGATCTTCCATGATGCTTACCGAGCATTCGCGATTAGAGCACGTTTAGACAAAGCACACGGACATCATAACAATCAGCTTCTTTATGGAGGTGATACCATTATGATTGGCGATCTTAAATGTTTAGAAATCAGTTTCAATGATATGAACCAATGGTTGGATCGCGTAAAAAATGATATAAGCAATTTACCTCTGCCACAGAAACTCACACGCAATAAAGTAAATCTTAACGACTCATGTATCACATTAGGAACGATTCGAAGATCTGGGTTCTGCAATAACCTTCGTGTACCGGTCTATAAAACACCGCGAATGGTAGCAGGTGATCAAATTAGTACCTACGCCAATAAATGTAAACTACAACCACTCACACGTCGTCTTTACCCCAATATTAACTTTACAGATGAGCAATGGACTCGATTACAAAAAGTTTTTCCAGATGGTGTTTGTGATTACACCCAAGATCCTGTTGGGTTTGGTAAAACCTATCCGTGGTTAACGTATCAAAATCAAAATGGACAGAACAATGATGTCATTTATGGTGGTAAGCAACTGGATGAAGATCCAAATCGCCCTGAGGAGCTTATAATGCCTCAACTTCCGAAGGGTTGGATCTCTAATTCATTTCAACTGTCTTAATACCTGAATTTTTCAATTCTGAAAAAAGCCGTGAATATTCACGGCTTTTTTTACTTCATGTTTAAGGTTTAGGTTGCAATAATCCCATCATAGGATCGGTACATGTATGCTGCCCTGTTTCAATACGTCCAGCAAATCGACGTTCATAAGCCTGCTCTCCCTGCTGTTGGGCGATTACCACATTAAAATCATACCATCCCCAAGACTCCGTTAAATCGAGATGAAGTTCAGCCTCATTCGATTGAGTTTTGACAGTCCACACTTTTTGATTGTAGTACGCATTGTCCTTGACCATCATCTCCACAGTTTCAGCCCCATCATGCCGTATTTTTAAAATTATTTTAGGTTGACAGGCTTCATAGCAAATTCGAATTTCCGGCAAATGATCTCTTTCAATTTGATGGTGAAGATTTCCTTTAAATGCTCGATGATAACCATTTGGTCCAAGTACCCAAAGATCATATTGATCATCTACTAGCTCCCAAACATCCTCCAGCTGTTTCCCTGCCTCCACCATAAAACGTCGAGGAATGGCATTTAAATCTAGTTTGTCATAGACATGGAAAACCGCACCTTGTTCTCCACCATTTGCGAAAATCAATTGTATGTTTCGGGTTGCAACCTGTACGCGCGCGCTGGTATGTAATAAATAAGGTAATGCTCGAGAATGACGTATTCCAGATTCTTGCACAGGAAATTGTTGATTTGCTGGGACTGGAACCTTGCTCAGTTGCTCTTGCGAATGACGCGTATTGTCAGCTTCTTGTTTTGTTCTTTGCCCATTGAGTGTTGGCAGAACATTAAAGTTAGGTGTCTTAAAGTCAAACGCCGACGTAAGGTCACCACAGACCGCTCTACGATAAGGGCTAATATTAGGCTCTTGCACGCCAAAACGTTGCTCGAGAAATTGAATAATTGAAGTATGATCAAAGACTTGAGAGTTGACCCATCCCCCACGACTCCATGGTGAAATGATATACATAGGAACACGTACTCCTGGACCATACACACCATGCCAGAAGTTTTCATTCTTACCATTTTTCATTTTTAATTCAGGCTGTGCTGTCGAACCTGATACACGTGGGTGATTGAAATATTCATATGATATCTCTTGTTCTGATAACGTGGTTTTACCATGAACTTTAACGATATCACCTGCTTCATTGATTTCTTTTGATGGTGCAGATGGCGATGGTACATGATCAAAGAAACCATCATTTTCATCAAAATTGACCAGTAAAACCGTCTGACTCCATAACTCTGGATCTGCCGTTAAAGTGTTTAACAGTTCTTGAATGTACCACGCGCCTTGAACAGGACTTGATGGTCCCGGATGTTCACTATACGCTGCCGGTGCGACCACCCAGCTCACCTGTGGCAATTTACCGTCTAAGATATCTTGTTTAAATTGTCCTAATAAACCGCCGTCCTTAGGCATCGTATTGGCAATCCCCTTATAGAGAGGTTGTCGTTGATCAATACGCTCATCATATTCAGGCGACAAAATATTGGCATGGCTAACTGGCTTACCAGATAATTCATTGGCTTTGCGATATTGCTTAAATCCCGACAAAGGATTATCCGTAAAATTATCGGGCATATTTTGATAAACCTTCCAACTAATCCCAGCCTGCTGTAATCGTTCAGGATACGTGGTCCAGTCGTAACCGATCATTGATGAGCCAATACTATCAAACTCATTGACTACACTCGCGACACCTGCAGCAGTTGGCCCATTGGTCCCCGTCCAAATAAATTTACGATTAGGATTAGTTCCCGCGTGCATGGCACAATGATAGGCATCACATAAAGTAAATGCTTCTGCCAGCGCAAACTGGAACTCGAGCTCTTGTTTCTTAAAATAACCCATGGATTGAGGTTGTTTATGTTCCACCCAATTACCCATACGCCCACGATCCCAGGCAGCTTGACCATCCTTCCATGAATGAGGTGTGCCCGAAACACGTTGAGCATTGCCCAATGAACTGTCTAGGTGATAAGGCAAAATTTTATTTTTGTTGGCATCATACTGTTCCCACACCGCTCTTTTACCACTCAATGGAATGGTGAATCGATCACCAAAACCACGTACCCCTTTGAATGTTCCAAAATAGTTATCAAAAGAACGATTTTCTTGAGTCAAAATCACCACATGTTTCACATCTTGAATAGTGCCAGTTTCCACTTTTGCATCAATTGCTAAAGCTTTTTGAATACTCAGCGGAAAACTCGCTAATGCAGATGCGCCCAATAATGTCTTGGTCGAATTTAAAATAAAGTCACGACGATTCATACAGTTATCCTGTTTTTATTCTTGTTATGGTTATGGAGCACAATAGATTTCACAGCTTGGATCTGAAGGTTGCGGTTTGGATGGTTGGTAATCATCATCTCCCCCACAAGCTGTTAACAAAATACTTGGTGTAAGGATGAGTATAAAAAAATAAGCTCGCATGTAGTTATCCTTCTCGTTTTATGCGAACTCAGTGATACGCTTTTTTCGTGACGCTGCAATGAAGCTTCAATTGCAAATCTATGAAATAAAAAAAGCACCTCTATCAAGGTGCTTTTTTACAATCAACGCATGCAATCAGATGCGAATTACCAGCCTAGTGCTTGTTGTTGCTTTTGAATTAACTCTTGAATGCCTTTCTCAGCCATTTCAAGCATTGCGTTACATTGCGTACGCGTGAACGGTTTATCTTCCGCAGTACCTTGAATTTCAATAAACTCACCCGCCTGAGTCATCACCACATTCAAGTCTGTTTGGCAGTTTGAATCTTCTTCATAACATAAATCGAGTAGTACTTCGTCTTGATAAATACCAACAGAAATTGCAGCCACCAAACCTTTGAGTGGATCTTGTTTGATTTTCTTTTTCTCAAGTAATGAATTCATAGCATCAATCAAGGCTACCGCAGCACCTGTAATAGACGCTGTACGTGTACCACCATCGGCTTGAATAACATCACAGTCGATTGTAATCGTGTTTTCACCCAATTTCTTCAAATCCACCATAGCACGTAAGCTACGACCGATTAAGCGTTGAATTTCTTGAGTACGTCCACTTTGTTTACCACGAGCTGCCTCACGGTCACTGCGTGTATGGGTTGAACGTGGCAACATGCCATATTCAGCAGTCACCCAACCTTGGCCTTTTCCTTTCAAGAAGCGCGGTACTGAATTATCAACACTGGCAGTACAAAGAACTTTGGTATGACCAAATTCAACTAAAACTGAACCTTCTGCATAACGTGTATAGTTTCGAGTAATTTTAACGTCACGTAACTGGTCTAATGCACGCTGGTCAATACGCATAATACGTCCTAATTTTTACTTAAAAAAAGATTGGGCACATTATAGCAGATTGATGGCATCTGACTTTGTTATAAGTCCGTGTTTTAAAATTGCAGTTTCATTTAAAAACATGCATTGGTTTGAACTGAGTTGACATAAAAAATGATCAGACGTCGTATAACGCCCATATGTATAATGATCACTATTCTTGATAATGTGTGATTACATTTTGAACTTTTTCTTCATTCTGTATTTTGTTATTCTTTATTGAATTAGAATAATTGGATCTAGCATGACTAGCCCTATTTTTTGCATGAACTGCCAGAAGAGCAGCTAAAAAAGCTTTCCCAAGATGATATTCAAAAGATTCACCAAGCAGAGCAACTCTACTGGAATAATAAGCCGTATACCAAAGTTTATGCTGCATTTAATGGTTCTAAAACGAAAAAAGGTGGTTTAGTAAGAGCCTCTACTGATACCTATAAGGTCAAAGGTATTTCTTTAGCTTTAGTAGGTGATGAAGCGATATACACTGATGGTTCAACAGCAAAAATTATCTCTGGTGCTGGTAGTGCCATCACTGTTCATAATCGATCCGCAGCACTTATTGGCTCACCATTAGAAAATGGTGATGAAATTATCGATAGTCCAATAACCGCTCACGTCTTACGTTTGTATCATGATGCCGCTTTACCCAAAGATTTCATGATTTCTATAATTGGGGGATCAAAGAATGTCTAAAGGTTTTGGCATTCATGGCTCTACCACAAGCCACGGTGGAACAGTGTTATCCACTCAATCTCGAAGTTCTCAAATGGGAAACCTATTTCTTCGTGCGGGAGATGGTTTTGCTTGCCCTAAATGCAAAACCTGGTCCACTTTGATTAAAAGCAATGACCATGTAATTTTTGATGGTAGAGCAGTCGCTTATGTCGGTGATAAGTTCACGTGTGGTGCTACTTTGATGCCAAAACAAGTTCATGTTGTTGGGGAGAATGGTGGAGCTATATCTGGATCAAATATAGCTAATAATTTATCAACATTTACTCATAAAACATCTAACTATGCTCATAAGTTTCAAATTATCGATGATCTAGATAATAGTCCTTTGAGCAACGTACTCTATGAAATTATTACACCAACTAAAAAAATTGAAGGTATAACAGATGAACATGGATATACAGAAATTATTGAAGATACAGAACCCTCAAAAATAACTATAAATATCTTATGTGATGAGGATCATAAGCATGAACACTAAAAATGTTATTCATAGCCATAATACACATCTAAGTGCAAAAAAAACTCAAGTTAGGACTAGTCAAGTTGCGATAAAACATAGACGCCTTTTAACTACAGGCGAAATTGAGATGTGTAAAAAAATCTTTAAAGATTCGATAGATTATACGAAAGTTATTATTAAAAGAAGTTCAACATGGAGTGTTCCAGGATTAACAGGCAATACTTTTTCCCCTATGGGCGCTATTAACTTAACTAGCAGTTTATTTGATAAATTTCCTGATTTCAGCAATTGTAAAAATGATTATTCGGCAGAACATCACTTTATTCATGAAATGACTCATATTTGGCAATATCAATTAGGAGGAGGAGTTAGACATATTGGACAAGCTGCAATGCTTTTTAGACAAGGAGGGTATATATGCAGTAACGTCAGCCCTGATTATGGAGATGATTATACCGCATACTTTACTGATTTAGCTGGTAAACATACAGACCGAAAATTTAATGAATTTAACCTAGAGCAACAAGGTCGCATTATTGAATTTTGGCATGATGCTGTTTATATGCAAAATAAAGTACCTAAGAGAAGACATCATATTCAAAGTATTAAATTATTAGGTTACGTAGAAAGAATTTTACGAGAAT
This sequence comes from Acinetobacter sp. 24-47-66, assembly GCF_056779755.1. Taxonomy (NCBI): domain Bacteria; kingdom Pseudomonadati; phylum Pseudomonadota; class Gammaproteobacteria; order Moraxellales; family Moraxellaceae; genus Acinetobacter; species Acinetobacter sp. 24-47-66. The sequence goes on along the minus strand of NZ_JBWYIL010000013.1, from coordinate 31,876 downwards.
TCCTATTAAATCCTTATGATAAAAAGCATTTACCACAATCGCAATTGGTAGATAAAGCATGAACAAATTAAGCTTTTTTATTTTACTTTTTTCAACGAATGTTTTAGCTCATCAATTACATGAACCACTGTATTTGACAAAAAAACAAAACTCTTTATGTATTTATACTAACAATCCTAATTCCAAGTTACGCGATGATCACATAGCGCTCATAACTCTAGGTATCCCTGGTTATAATGCAAGATCTGTTTCAGAGGTCGTTATTGAAAAACTTAAAACTCCTCCTATTTACGAAGAGAATTGCCTACTATTTTCATTAAAAGATATTAAAGAATCAGGGCCCTATTCTCTAATTCTTGATATGGATAAAACATACGCTACTGATTTTTGCATCAATCTTCATGATCAAAAAAATATATCAATTCACAAGTTGGGTAGCCAATTACAATGTCAAAAATCTGAATATGCCAACCCTTTTAGCCTTTCCGTAGAATTAAAAAAAATTATTAAAAAAATTAAAAATTTTTTTAATTTTTCAAGTTTCTGATAGGCTTGTTTTTTAAATTATATTTAGCTTAGTTGAAAGTATAGTTTCAATCAATGTGATTGAAACGACTCGTGATATGTTTTTAATAAATAAAAATGCTGGACCGCTAACAATTAACAGAAAAATGTTTATCAACGTCTTTAATCAAGATTTCCATCCAAAGATGGTTGATATTATGAAAGAACAGAAAGTATATCGTGGTGATCCTAAAAATGTTATGTATGAAAAATTTAAAAAATTATAGTCTTATATTTTTTGTAAGTTTAATTTCTGGATGTACAAATCCAGCTAATTATCAGGATGATATCAAAAATGCAAATATAGGCGCTAGAAGCATGATATATCTAGATTATTTAGTATATAAAAATGCTATAAATTCTGATTTAACGCCTATTACGCAAGCGTTATTACAATCAACTATCCAAAAGGTAGCAGTCATAAAAGGTTTTGAAAAGACATCGGGTGATAAATATGAAATTGAAGAGCAAATGAGTATTGCTGAGGTCAATCAGATGTGTTGGATGGGAAACTTTCTACTAGAATATAAGAAAAATCTTCCTAAAGAAATTGATTACAGTGATATTTACTCGTGGATTGAGACAAAACAGTTAAAGTGGAAAGAAAAGCTAAATAAGATATATGGTAATGAAAAAATTCAGGATGACTGTCGTGATATAAAATAAATTTTATTATATCTTTAATCAGAAAGGATCTCTAATCATTCAGCTTACGCCAACTGGCTATGGTATGTTTTCAAAAGCAGAATATGTCGGTAAAGTCGGATAAATTCTAAAAAATGGTGGTCCTTTTATGATTAGTGAAAGATTGTATACGATGATTTTTGGAAAACGATGGAATAAACAAGCTCATAGTTTTGCTGTTTCAGAAGGCTACAGAACTCCTAGAAAAGAAGAATTTGAAAAATTTGATGGAACGTATTAATGAAAAAGATCTTCTCTCTATTAATTTGCTCTCTGCTTCTTTCTTCTTGCTCTAATGCTAAAAAAAATACAATTGATGAAGACGAGTTAGATAAACAAATAGTACAAACAAAAATTATGGCTATTTCAAGTAGTTTAGAAAGTGCAAGCTTTGTTTATAGAGCTGCATATAAAAATTCAGAAAACCCTTCGGAAGTTAACGATCACTTATATTTATATGCTTTGAGTGAAATTGAATCACTTTTTAATACTTATGATATGGGGGGGTTAGACTATAAGAAAGACATTACAAGTTACAGGTTAATATCGGGGGATGCTATTGATTCAATGTGTATTATTAATAAATTTTTGAAAAAATATCAGAATCATTTGGAAAGAAAAGAATTAGCAAAACGATATGATACAACTTTGAATAAAACTTTTGTGTTGCAAAGTGAATATTTAAATCTTTTAAAAAATGATCCAGATTTAATTAATGGATCTCAATGTTTAAAGTTAAATTAATATATTTTACCTTATGCGTAAATATACTTTTATTTTATATAAATGATATATTTACAGCATAATTAAAAGCCCAATTCTCACCAATCGGGCTTTTTTTGATTCTTCACGCTCCACGCATAAATTTTGATTAATGCTTCACGTATTTCATGAATTTAACTAGATGATAGTACTCAAGCAAATATTCCTCTTAGTTTTCTTATAGATTGAGAAATTTTAGCTGTTTTATCATTTGGTAAAGAACATTTAGCTAAACGAACCCAAACGCTCCAGAATTGTTTCATAAAGTTAGCTTCATTATAGTGAATGCCATATTCCTCACATAATGCTTTAATTTTTGGCGCAGCTTCTGCATAGCGATTTGCAGGCATATCAGGGAATAAATGATGCTCGATTTGATGACTCAAATTACCACTCAAAATATGCAGCCATGAAGTTCCCGTAAAATTACTTGAACCTCGAATTTGACGTAAATACCATTCTGCTCTCGTTTCATATTCGGTATTATCCATCTCAAATGTTTCTGCATCTTCAGTAAAATGACCATTAAAAATCACTGCAGATGACCATAAACTACGAATCACATTTGCAACTGCATTTCCTACGAAGACAGGAAGCGCATTTGGACCAGCGATAATCGGGAAAAAGACATAATCTTTCACCACCTGACGTCGTACTTTTTTTCTTAATTTTTCAGCATCTTTCCACACTTGTTTCCAAGATTTGGTTTTATAAACAAGCGCGTCTTCCAAGTGTAGATTTTGAACACCGACATACCATTCAAAAAACACCATCAATTGAATTGCTAATGGAATATTAAACAAAAATCTTGGTTCCCACGGTTGAGATGCTGAGACACGAAGTAGACCATAACCTACATCATGATCCATACCCACAATATTGGTATAGGTGTGATGTACATAGTTATGGGTATATTTCCAGTCATCGCCTGTTGAGATGGTGTCCCAGTCATATGTCGCACCGTTTAAACTAGGATCATTCAACCAGTCAAATTGACCATGCATCACATTATGTCCAAGTTCCATATTTTCAACAATTTTGGACACACCCAGTAATCCTGTACCCACCAACCAAACAGGTGGAATCCAACCACCAAACATCAGCAATGCACGTGAGCCAATCTCGCTATAGCGAACAAAGTTGCGAATCTTATATATATATTTGGCATCTTGTTCACCCAAATCATTCATAATACTGAGTCGAATCTGCTCAACGCGTTGTCCAAATGCTTCAATTTGCTCAGCGGTCAGATGTTTAGATTTTGATTGCCATGTTGTATTAAGTGACATATTCATTATTTTTCTCCAGTCTTATACGATACCGTTAAATTACAAATTAATCACAACAGGGCTTACTGCCTGACTAATACATAATTTAATTTGTCGATTTGGCTCATGTTCAATTTCACCTGTGAGCATATTTTTAGTAGCGCCACTGACTTTGTTACAGACACATGCATTACAAATACCCATTCGGCATCCATGAGCGGGTCTTAATCCAGCCTCTTCAGCACTCACCAATAAACTTTTTTGAGCTTCAAACGATTTCTGACTACGGATAAACGTGACGGATTGTTTTTCAAATTCTTCATCTACACGGATTTGAAAAAACTCTTGTTTGAGCTGATTGATGATCCCCTCTTCATGACAAATTTGATTTACAGCTTGCATCATCGAAGTTGCACCGCATGCATAAATCTGTGCTTGCCTAAAACTTGGTACTAACTGCTCTAACAACGCCAATGTCAGATATTGTTTATGTTGGCGTGTATTAAAATAGTGATAATTAAAATGATCATGTTTTGAAGCGAGCTGTTGTAGTTTCACGTGGAACGCGTCATCTCGACAGAAATAAATCAAATAGATAGGTACAGATAATGTGTTTAAAGCCTTCGTAAGCAATGCATAAATGGCGGTAATGCCACTCCCCGACGCCAATAACACAATTGGCTGTTGAGTCGGCTCAAGCGTAAATTCACCTTGCGCTTGAGAAATTTCCACAACAGAACCTATCGCCAATTGGCTTAAACGATTCGACACTACTCCTTGAGCTCGGACAGCAATCACCAGATTACCTGTCGCAGAAATTTCCACAATCGAATAACTACGTTGTAGACGCACGCCTGCAATTACGACTGTCACTAAAACACTTTGCCCTGCCTCAATCTGTTGAAAATCGAAATTGTGATTTGGACATAAATGAATCTCATAGAAATCGTGACTAAGTGCCTGACGACTCACGAGCGATGCTTTGACTTTTTTCCAAGCCAAAGTGGGATGTATTTTTTCAGCGATAAAATCGACGAAATCTTCTCGAATCCATTCAGGACGATATGACAGATAACTACTCATCTCAAACGTTCCTCTTTTGTATTTCAATTTAATTGAGTGAACAAGTGTTCTAATAGTGAACATGTGTACACTATATTGATTTTGAAATTGAGTCAACACATGTTCACTGACATTCGTCGTTTAATTTTTATATTTTTTTGATAGACTCATCTCGACTTCACTTCTCAGGTTTTAAGATGTCTATACGCGATGAACGTAAACAACAAAGTCGTCAGGCTTTACTGGATGCCGCTTTGCGCTTAAGCACATCTGGTCGTTCATTTAGCAGTATTAGTCTGCGTGAAGTTGCACGTGAGGTTGGTTTGGTGCCAACAGCCTTTTATCGACATTTTCAAGATATGGATGAATTAGGCCAAGAGTTGGTGGATCAAGTCGCGTTATATTTGAAAACCGTACTTCATCAGCTCGGTCAAGGTTTAGCCCACCCTGATGCGAAAGCCGAAACCAGCATGGAACTTTTTTTTGAAGCCATCGATTTAAATACCCAACCTTGGATTTTTATGATCGCAGAGCGCTGGGGGGGTTCTGAAGTGGTAAGACGTGCGATTGCTCGTGAAATTGAGTTTCTAAATTCTGATTTGGCCAATGACCTACAAAAATTCGAAATCGTACAAAATTTTCATCAAGCTGATGATCTAAAAATGTTGTCGAATATTTTAATTAATTTATGTTTTACATGGGCAATGTCTTGGATTAGCTTGGGCCGTCAATATTCAGGTATGGAGCTTGAATTACAAAAATTAGTACTCAAAAAACAGTCCATTACCCAAATACGATTAATCTTTAAAGGGATTTTGAATTGGAATACTACTGAGGCATAAAAAAACCCGCTCAATGCGGGTTTTCTATTATTTAGCTTTACGCTCTTTATCCAATAGATAATCGACCACTTGTAACACGCGGCCATTATCACCTTGTACGACATATTTCCCATTTACTACAACAGCTGGCACACCCGTCAATTGATATTGCTGCGCTAATTTATTCGCTTGAGAGACTTTGGCAGTAATTGCGAAAGAATTATATAAACTATTGAATTTCGCTTCTGGGATACCATACTTCGTAAAGAATTGTGCTTGTGATTTTTGGTCAAAAATCTGCTGACCTTTGTCATGGATCGCGTGGAATAAAGGCAAATGGGTACGTTTACGAACACCAAGTGCTTCAGAAATGTAGTAACCACGTGCATTCTGTTCCCATACTTTGTTCATTGCAGCAGGTGTACGGACAAAATTCACATCTTTTGGAATTTTACGTAACCAAGATTGCATATGAGGCTCTAAAGTAAAGCAATGACCACAGCCATACCAAAAGAATTCACGTACTTCCAATTTACCAGCGACATCAACCTTTCCAGGGTTTTGCACGACCGTATAATCTTTGCCTTCAACAAAGTTCGCCATTGCACCAGTTGAAAGTGCCATCAGCACCGCAGCGGCAACGCCACTAAAAACCACCTTTTTCATTAAGTTTTTATCCTCTAAATCATTCTGATTAGCATATGGTTTCACTATAAAACAAATATGAGAAAATCGTTTTGATTATGTGAACTTTTTTACAAGATTTATCGCTTTTTTTGGAATTAGCGATACACTAAGATCTGATATAGATTCTACCCATTAAAACGAACTTTGCTAAGGTGGCTGTAATGACTCAACTGAATGTTGACCCACAAGAAATTGCTAAATTTGAAGCACTTGCTGCGGTATGGTGGGATCAACACTCTGAGTTTCGCCCTCTCCATCAAATCAATCCACTACGATTGAATTGGATTGATGAACATGCAGGTGGTCTTAGTGGCAAGAAAGTACTAGATGTGGGCTGTGGCGGCGGCATTTTGGCTGAAAGTATGGCACGCCGTGGTGCCGATGTCCTCGGTATCGATATGGGCGCAGCACCATTAAATGTCGCACGTCTGCATGCAGAACAAGAAAATGTCACCAATATCGAATATCGTCAAATTCCAGTTGAGCAATTGGCTGAAGAACAAGCTGGTCAATACGATGTCGTAACTTGTATGGAAATGTTGGAACATGTACCAGATCCAGCGTCAATCATTCAAGCATGCCAAAAACTGGTGAAACCAAACGGTCATGTATTCTTCTCCACAATTAACCGTAATCCAAAATCATATTTATTTGCGATTATCGGTGCAGAGTATGTGTTACGTCTTTTGAAAAAAGGAACTCATGACTATCATAAATTTATTAAACCTTCTGAATTAGCGCATGATATTCGTAACGCAGGTTTAAAACTTAAAGATATGACAGGCTTACATTACAACCCATTAACTAAACATTATTGGTTAGCCCCAAATGTCGATGTGAACTATATGGTTTACACCCATAATGAGGTGAATGAATGAAGGCCGTACTTTTCGACCTAGATGGGACTTTAATTGACACTGCTGCGGATTTTATTCGTATTATTCAAGCAATGTGTCGTGAAGAAGGTCGAGAGATCGTAGATGCAGCCCTGATCCGAACTCAGGTCTCCGAGGGGGCTCGGGCGATGGTGAAATTGGTTTATCCTGAATTACAGGTTGATGATCCTATTTTCCTTGCACATCGTCAGCGCTTTCTAGATATCTATGGTGCTGATATTGCTGTGGATACAGACCTTTTTGCAGGAATGTATCCTTTAATTGAGGACTTGGAACAACGGGATATTCCATGGGGAATTGTGACAAACAAACCTCGTTGGCTGAGTGAGGCACTACTTCAAGCCTTAAACTTAACTGAACGTTGTGCCGTTCTCGTATGCCCAGAAGATGTTAAGCACACTAAACCTGACCCAGAACCAATGTATCTCGCTGCTCAACAAATTAATGTTCCAGCTGAACAATGCATTTATGTTGGTGATCATCCACGTGATATTGATGCAGGTCGAAGCGCAAATATGTACACGATTTTGGCTGCTTACGGATATTTACCATTAGAACACAAAGATGACTTAGATTCTTGGCAGGCAGATTGTATAGTGAATGATGTACAAGAATTACATCAACACTTAATCGAATTGATCGAATCTCACCAAAAAACAGCTTAATTAGAACAATGAAGGAGGTCGCACATGAAATATTCAGAATATCAACCTCGCCCAGACTTATTAAAAGATAAAGTAATTTTAATTACGGGTGCAGGTGATGGCATTGGACGCGCAGCAGCGTTGAGCTATGCTTTACATGGTGCGACCGTCGTTCTTCATGGTAGAACGCTGAACAAGTTAGAAGTGATCTATGACGAAATTGAAAGTTTAGGTGCTCCTCAACCTGCAATTTTGCCACTGCAACTTTCTACTGCAACAGCATATGATTACGAACGTCTTGTGGAAACGCTTGACCAACAATTTGGTCGTTTAGATGGGATTTTGCACAATGCTGGGATTTTAGGTGAGCGCGTTGAATTGGCCCACTACCCTGCTGAAGTGTGGGATGATGTAATGGCTGTAAATTTAAGAGCACCTTTTGTTCTTACTCAACATTTACTTCCATTATTAGAAAAATCTCAAAATGCCTCTGTTGTTTTTGCAAGCTCAGGTGTCGGTCGTGAAGCACGTGCGAAATGGGGCGCATACTCAGTTTCAAAAATTGCCATTGAAGCGGTCAGTCAAATTTTTGCAAAAGAAAATGTCTATCCAAATATCCGTTATAACTGCATTAATCCTGGTGCAACACGAACAGCTATGCGTGCTAAAGCATATCCTGATGAAGATCCGAAAGTATTGGCAACGCCTGAACAAATCATGCCAGCTTATTTATATTTAATGGGCGAAGACAGTATAGGTATGAATGGTCAGAGTATTGATGCTCAGGATTAGTTTTTTCAAAATTACATGATGAGGATCGTCAGATCCTCTTTTTTTAAATTATAGTTCTAACAAAACCTATTAAAAAATTTACCTTTAGATTTTAAAAGCTTAAACAAATAAGTCTCAACAACTTTTGAATACACCCATAAACTAAGAAATTATCTAATAGTAGTATCACTTACTTTGCTTTAAGCGTCTTAAGTATTTATAACTTAATAAAAACCCGACAATAATGTCGGGCTTTTATTTCATTCTGATCAGTCAAATAAACGATCGAAGAATGATTTCTTTTTAGGTGAAGATTTACTGTCCGCACCATCTAAAGATTCTTGTAACTCTTTTAAAAGTTCACGTTGACGTGCAGTTAAGTTGACTGGTGTTTCAATCACGATACGGCAAAGTAAATCACCTTGCATACTTGTGCGTACTGGTTTTACACCCTTGCCACGTAGACGGAACATTTTACCTGTTTGTGTTCCCTCAGGTACTTTCAAGTTCACACGACCATCAAGGGTTGGAATCTCAATTTCTTTACCCAATGCAGCATCAGCAATACTAATCGGCACATCCATATACAAGTCCGCGCCATCACGTTGGAAGATTTCATGTTCACGAACATTAACTTCTACGTATAGATCACCTGATTGACCATCACGAATCGCTTCACCTTTTCCAGTTAAACGAACGCGATCGCCATTATCTACGCCTGCAGGAATGGTAACTTCAAGTGTCTGTTGACGATCTTTAACACCTGAACCATGACAAGTGCCACAAGGATTTTTAATAATCTTACCTTGTCCGCGACAAGTGCTACACGTTTGCTGAACTGAGAAGAAACCTTGTTGCATACGGACTTGGCCAGCCCCGTGACAAGTTTTACAGGTTTCAACATCATTCGGGTTTTTAGAACCTTTACCATCACACACTTCACATGGTGCTGGCGCAGTAAAAGTAATTGTTTTCTTTACGCCACGTACAGCTTCTTCTAAGCTGAGCTCAAGCACATAACGTAAGTCTGAACCACGTCTTTGACGCTGTTGGCGACCGCCGCCACCAAACGCGCCACCGAAAATGTCACCAAACTGACTAAAAATGTCTTCAGCGCTAAAACCGCCACCGAAACCACCGCCGCCACCACCGAAGCCGCCTTCAAACGCATTATGTCCCATGCGGTCATACATGCTGCGTTTTTCACTATCAGATAAAACTTCATACGCTTCAGCAGCTTCTTTGAATTTTTCTTCTGCTTCAGCATTATCAGGGTTACGGTCTGGATGATATTTCATCGCCAACTTACGGTAGGCTTTTTTAATTTCATCATCACTAGCTGTTTTAGAAACCCCTAAAACCTCATAATAATCACGTTTAGCCATGTCTGGCGATGCTCCACAAAAAAATTTGATATGACTTCTCTGCGGAATATGTTGGGGTCATATTCCGAGATTACAAGTAAATTAAATCATTATTTTAAAAAGCGGCTTTTTTCTGCAGATATTTCACTAAGCCTTTAAGCCATGCATTTAGGAGAAATAGCCATGCAATTGTGGTAAAAATGACACCAATCACCGTACACCCTTTCACCCATAACATACTATCCCAATAGATAAAGCAGGCAGGAATAAACCAAAGAGCAGCAAATGCGGCCATCATCATGAATAGCACAACATTTCGTGCAATCCATAATGCTTGAGCATGGATCCAGACTTCAGCGTCTTGCGCTTGAGCCACTTTTTGCGCTAAAAAATAGGCGATTGCAGCACTGATACCAGTGAACAATGCAAGAAACATGAATACATAAGACATCGTAATTAATCGACGATGTCTTGTTAAATTGTCTCGCCCCATGGATGCTTTTTTATACCTCAACCGAGTGCACATTCAGTTTTTTTATGTACTCAGCCCACTGTGTTATTTTGTGTTAAAAACTAGGGACTACTATATTGAATTTTTCAATGCTTCGCACCTAGTATTCACATAAAACTACGCGGTTTTTGACTCTTTTTTTACTTTAAACCATGCCGCATAGAGTGCGGGCAAGAAGAACAGCGTTAATAATGTTGCGATAATGAGCCCACCCATAATTGCTACTGCCATTGGACCAAAGAAGATACTGCGTGAAAGCGGAATCATCGCCAACACAGCAGCCAATGCAGTCAAAATAATTGGACGGGCACGGCGTACTGTCGCTTCTAAAATCGCTTCCCATTGAGAATGACCCGCTTTGATATCTTGCTCAATCTGATCAATCAAGATAAGCGAATTACGCATAATCATTCCAGATAAAGCAATGGTACCTAGCATCGCCACAAACCCGAAAGGCTTATTGAATATCAACAGGAACAATACCACGCCAATTAAACCCAAAGGCGCGGTCAAGAAAACAATAAACGAACGTGAAATACTCTTGAGCTGAATCATGAGCAAGGTAAAGACCACGGCCAAAAATAACGGCATGCCAGCATTTACTGAAGTTTGTCCACGTGCAGATTCCTCCACAGTGCCTCCCACTTCTACCAGATAACCACTTGGAAGTTCGGCACGAATTTTCTCAATAGATTCAGTTAATTCACCAACCACAGTAGCTGGTTGGAGTTTAGTCCGAATATCTGCGCGCACAGTAATGGTCGGCAAACGGTTACGATGCCAAATCAGACCATCTTCAAACTTATATTGAATATTCGCAATCTGTGCCAATGGAACTGTTGTACCTTGACTCGTCGGTACAGCGAGACTTTGTAACGATGCCACATCAACACGTTCCGCTTGATCGCCACGTAAACGAATATCAATTAACTCCCGTTTCTCACGATACTGATTAATCGCAGCCCCTGTTATTGAGCTATTTAAGAAATTCGCCAAATCTAAGCTAGATACGCCTAACTGACGCGCACGATCTTGATCAATTTCAAGTGAAATAATTTTACTCGGCTCACCCCAATCTAAATGAACATTGGCGGTATTTGGATTTTCACTGATTGCTTGTGACACTAATTGTGCTCGTTGGCGAACAGTATTTAAATCTTCACCAGAAACACGGTATTGAATTGGATAACCGACTGGTGGTCCATTTTCCAATAGCGATACACGTGTCCGTACTTCAGGCAATAACTTACTAATTTCTTCACTCAGATTCTTTCTAATCTCATCTCGCTCATCTAATGAGGAAGCCAAAACCACAAATTGTGCAAAACTCGCCTGAGGCAATTGTTGATCAAGTGGTAAATAGAAACGTGGAGAACCTGTACCAACATAAGCGACGTAATTATCGATCCCTTTTTGAGTCGACAAGAATTTTTCTACTTTTTTAACCGCATTTTCTGTCGCTGTTAGAGAAGCACCTTCCTCTAGTTTTAGATCCACTAATATTTCAGCACGGTTTGATGGTGGGAAAAATTGTTGTGGAACAAATTTAAACATCAAAATTGACAAGACAAATATTGCAACCGTCGCAGCAATAACGGTTTTACGATAAGTAATACATAACTCAACCCAAGATCTAAATTTTTGATACGTCTTGGTTTGATATGGATCGTGATGCTCACCATGGTGTTGAACGACTGGTTGTGGCTCTGGTTGTTGACGTAATCTTGCCCATAAGCGTTGATACCACGGGGCTTTCTGATTCATTTGATTAAAATCAGGCAGTAATTTGTCACCTAAATAAGGAACAAACAGTACCGCTGCAAACCATGACACCACCAAAGCAATGGTTACAACTTGGAAAATTGAGCGAGTATATTCACCTGTGCTCGACGCAGCAGTGGCAATCGGCAAGAATCCAGCTGCAGTGATCAGCGTCCCCGTTAACATTGGAAATGCGGTCGACTTCCAAGCAAAACCTGCGGCTTTTAATCTGCTATATCCTTGTTCCATTTTAATGGCCATCATTTCAACTGCAATGATGGCGTCATCGACCAAAAGTCCAAGTGCTAAGATTAATGCGCCTAAAGAAATCTTGTGCAGTCCAACATCAAAGAAATTCATGCCTGCGAACGTCATTGCCAAGACCAAGGGAATAGAGAAAGCGACCACTAATCCTGTACGGAAACCTAAAGAGAAGAAGCTGACCAATAAGACAATAATCACGGCCTCTGCGAGCACTTTGATAAATTCGTGAATACTGCGTTGCACCGCTACAGGCTGATCTGAAACTTTTTTAAGTTCCATCCCTAAAGGTAAAGTTTGTTGTAGATCATTAAAGGTCTTTTCTAGATTTTTCCCTAGCGCAATGATGTCACCACCCTTACGCATAGACACCGCAATACCAATACCATTTTTGCCCATAAAGCGCATACGTGGTTGAGCTGGCTCACTAAAGCCACGGTAAACTTCAGCCACATCGCCCAATTGAATGGTCTTATCACCAACCAGTAATGGCATGTTCTTGAGATCTTCGACTGATTTCAATTGTCCGCTGACACGCACTTGAATACGATCTGAGCCTGTTTCAAAGAAACCTGCGCTCGCCATGGTATTTTGTTTTTGTAGTGCTTCTTGAATTGCAGAAACTGGAATACCCAATTGAGCGGTTTTCGTATTTGAAATTTCTATCCAAATTTTTTGATCTTGCAAGCCAACTAAATCAACTTTCCCGACATCTTGCACACGTTGTAGTTGCAGCTGTAAGCGATCGGCATATTCCTTCATCACGGCATAATCAAAATCATCACCCGTTAAGACATAAATATTCCCAAAGGTGTCACCAAACTCATCGTTAAAGAATGGACCTTGAACACCGCTAGGAAGTTGGTGTTTGATATCTCCAATTTTTTTTCTAACCTGATACCAAACATTCGGTAATTCATGGGAACGCAGCGAGTCTTTGGCAACAAAGGTCACCATTGATTCACCAGGACGAGAATAGGCTGCAATACGATCATAGAGCCCCGTACTCATTAATTCTTTTTCAATGCGATCAGTTACTTGTAATGAAACTTCTTCCGCTGTCGCACCTGGCCAATAGGTTTGAACCACCATTACTTTGAAACTAAATGGAGGGTCTTCACTTTGTGATAGTTTTGAGTAGGAATAAACACCCAATATTCCCATCAAAATCATGAAATAAAGGATCAGTCCCTTATTTTTTAACGCCCATTCTGACAAGTTAAAGTTCATATTTTCGCTCCAACTTGTCCTGCTTTTACATTGACTGCACGGTTTTGACGGTCAATCGGATTAATTTTTTGTTTATCTCGCAGTAAGTGTACCCCGCCAACCACGATCCAATCAGAAGCTTTTAAACCTTGGGTCACAGGTACCGTATCACGACCATAAGCACCTATTTGAACATTCACCTTACGGATACTGTGATCTGGATTCACAACCCAAACATAAGGCTGATCTTCTGTTGCAGATACACTGGTCAAAGGAACATTAATCACATTTGAACTGGTATTTGAAAAAAATACTCGCGCACTTTGTCCAAGTTGAATTGCTGAACGCCCTTCAGTCAAAGCAACTTTGACACTAAATGTTCTAGATTGGTCGGCAGCAGGTGAAATTTCACGCACATATGCGGCGAAACGCTCCTCTGGTTTTGACCATAGCGTAACCCAAGCTTTTTGACCTGTTTTAATTTCTGATACTGCTTGCTCTGGGACACCAATCACCACTTCACGATCACCATCTATCGCCAGTTGATATGCTGCCTGCCCTGCAGCGATCACTTGACCAACTTCAATACTACGCTCAGTGATGACGCCATTTTTATTGGCAATGAGTTGGTTATATCCCGTCTGATTACTACTCACTGCATAATTTGATTGTGCTTGTTTTAAATTTGACATGGCCGATTTATATTGATTTTCTACGGCATCATATTGCGAACGACTCACCGCATTAATAGGTAATAACTGCTTAAAGCGTTTGTATTCTTCTTCGGCAATTTTGGCTGCAGATTGCGCGCTTTCTAACTGAGCTTTTGAAGCATTTAACTGCAGTTGAGCATCTTTCACATCTAATTTTGCTAAGACTTGCCCGACTTTGACTCGATCCCCAACATCAACATAGCGTTCAGTAATTTGTCCTCCAACACGGAAAGCCAATGCCGTTTGCTGTCTCGCCTGAACTTCTCCTGCATAACTTTTCAGTTCATCTTGGGACGTATTCGGCTGGGCAACCATCACAAATGGAATTTGTTCCTCTGTGGGTTTATCCTTACTACACGCGGTAAGTATCACGCTACAAATGAGCATTAAACTGTATGTGGCAAATTTTTGAGGACTCATGTGCACTGCTCTTATGTCAATTTTTAGGCAAATCAAATTAGGGATATTAATTTGATTATTTTTTAATTAATATACCGCATGGTACAGTAATTAAAAATCATTTTTCAAGGTATGACCTAAACTGTTTTTTTTGGATTTTTTTGTGCAAATGAATATTGGACGTCCTAAGGATTTAGTTAAAAAGAAACAAATATTAGAGGCAGCTAAACGTTTGTTTCTAAAACAGGGCTTTCATGGTTCAAGCATGAATCAAATTGCCAAAGAAGCTGGCGTGACTAAACTGACGGTGTATAACCATTTTCAAGATAAAGAATCGTTATTTACTTATGCAATTGCAGAAACGTGCGAAGAATCAATCAATGCTCGGCGAATCCAATTACACCCTGAATCCAATTTTTTAGAAGACTTCTATCAGGTATGTAGTTTAGCGCTGCAAATTGTCAATCTTCCTGAAGCCATTAAGCTTGAGCATTTATTATTAGAATTGGCAGCAGAGCAAAATCCTTTGGCTGAACCTTTTTATAATGCATCTCATAAGCGGTTATTTGTGGTTTGGACTGATTTTTTTGCTCAAGCGATTGAGCACGGATTTATCCAGAAAGATGATGCTGAAAAGCAAACACATTTGCTCCTTTCTTTACTCTTAGGGCATCGACATCATGAAGTATTGTTAGGTGTTCGTCAGGTTCCCAGTGAAGCAGAATGTGATGAAATTATTCATCAAGCCATCGAATTATTTATGCTGAAATACAAAAAATAGCTCTCTCCATTCTTAAATGGCGTATTTTTCACCTAATTTTCTTTAAATTATTTTGCAATCGCTTGGCATGTCATGAATAAGCGGTATAGTCAAAAGAACAAGAAAAGGAGAAAAAAATGATTCAACAAATTGATGCTCCATTACGTGAAGACGTACGCTTACTCGGTAATCTTTTAGGAGAGACTTTAAAAGAACAAGCTGGACAAGATTTGTTTAATCAAGTTGAACAAATTCGTGCACTCGCGAAAGGTGCACGTGATGGTGATAGCGAAGCTGAAAAACAATTAGAAAGTTTATTTTTAAGTTTAAAAGATGATGAGATTCTTCCACTGACACGCGCTTTTTCACATTTTCTGAACTTTGCCAATATTGCAGAACAATATCATGTGGTACGTAGCCGTCGCCAAAATGAGTTTGATGAAAACGGTGCTGCAGCAAATGTCCTTATTCCCCTTTTTGAAAAATTTCAACAACAGCTGATTTCAGCGGAAACCCTTTATCAACAAATTTGTGAGCTAAATATTGAGCTTGTACTCACCGCACATCCTACGGAAGTTAGTCGTCGCACCTTGATCCAAAAATATGATGGGATCAACGAGTGTTTATCTAAGTTTGATCAGCAAAAGCTGACCCCCAAACAGCGCGCTCAAGTTCTTTCTGAATTAAAACAATTGGTTTGTTCAGCATGGCAAACCGATGAAATTCGCCAACATCGTCCAACCCCAATTGATGAAGCAAAATGGGGTTTTACTACCATTGAGCAAACTTTATGGAACGCTATTCCTAAGTTTGTCCGTGAATTGAATCAATTGGTTCAAGAGCATTGTTCTCAAGCTTTACCTTTAGATATTGCACCTGTGCGGTTTGCATCTTGGATGGGTGGTGACCGGGATGGAAACCCAAATGTCACACACAAAGTGACTCAAGAAGTTTTATGGTTATCTCGATGGAAAGCCGCGGATCTCTACCTCCGAGATATTGAAGATTTACGTTGGGAGCTTTCTGTTCAGGCGTGCAGTGATGAACTAAAGACTGCCTTAGGTCAGCCTCATCCAGAGCCTTATCGTGAATATTTAAGAACAACACGTGAACGCTTAAAAATTACAAGAGAATGGCTCACTGCAAAATTACAAGGTCAACATTCTGATGTGGATCGTAGCCAGATTATTCATCACAAAGATGAGTTGTTGCAGCCATTATTGTTATGTTATCGCTCATTAGTCGATTCAAACCTTTCCGGTATCGCTCAAGGAAAGTTACTCGATTTTATTTATCGCGTGAACTGTTTCGGTATTGAGTTATTAAAACTAGATATTCGCCAAGAGTCAGGTCGTCATCGTCAAGCAATTTCAGCGATTACTGAGTATCTTGGACTTGGCAATTTTGAGACATGGACTGAACAAGCCCGTCAAAACTTCTTATTACAAGAACTGCAAAGCAAACGCCCTTTACTTCCTAAACATCTTAATGAATCTGCTCAAAGTCTTATTGAGCATCCTGATGTTCAAGAAGTATTCGCTACCATGCGAACTTTGGCAGAACAACCTGCTGAAAGTCTAGGTGCTTATATTATTTCAATGGCGGAATATCCAAGTGACGTTTTGGCGGTTCTATTACTCCAAAAAGAAGCAGGTATTAAGCAACCTCTGCGTGTAGTTCCATTATTTGAAACGTTAAAAGATTTAGATGGCGCAGCTTCGACCATGAATACTTTATTCAGTATGCATTGGTACAAACAACATATTCAAAACAAGCACGAGGTCATGATTGGTTACTCTGACTCAGCAAAAGATGCAGGTTTCATGTCTGCGAATTGGGCTCAGTACCGTGCACAAGAAGAGTTAACAGCTATTGCCAAACAACATGGTATACAACTCACTTTGTTCCATGGTCGTGGTGGCTCAATTAGTCGTGGTGGTGCTCCAACCCAACAAGCACTATTTTCACAACCACCTGGCTCAATCTCAGGTGCAATCCGTGTGACCGAACAAGGCGAAATGATCCGATTCAAATTTGGATTAGAAGAAATCGCACTGCAAAATTTAGAAATTTATACCGCAGCTACCTTAGAAGCGACTTTACTCCCACCACCAGAACCCAAGGCAGCATGGCGCGAGTTGATGCACAAGATGACGGAACTCTCTGTGAATGTTTACCGTCAAACAGTCCGCGAAAACCCTCATTTTGTCCAATACTTAAGAACCGTGACGCCAGAGCTTGAATTACAGATGCTACCTTTGGGTTCAAGACCAGCGAAACGAAAAATCAGCGGTGGTATTGAATCCTTACGTGCAATTCCATGGGTATTTGCATGGACTCAAATTCGATTAATGCTTCCAGCATGGTTAGGTACTGGTGCAGCCATCAATCAAGTCATTTCAGAAGGTCACAAAGCTGAGCTAGATGAAATGTTAGAACAATGGCCTTATTTCCAAACTTTAATTGATATGTTGGAGATGGTGCTATCTAAATCAGATAGCAATGTCGCATTGTATTATGAATCTCATCTCACCCAAGATGAAAATCTTAAAGTATTGGGTGCGGAACTACGCCAACGCTTACATGACGCAGTACAAACTTTATTGGCAATGAAAGGTGAATCTAAATTACTCAGTTCTAATGAAGTTCTTGATCAAGCCATGAAGATTCGTAAACCCTATCTTCTTCCATTACACCTGTTACAAGCAGAACTCATGAAAAGACGTCGCGAATATTTAGCTGAACGAACTGTCGAACAAACTGAGGTTGACCATGCATTAATGGTAAGTATTGCAGGTATTGCTGCTGGATTACGTAATACGGGTTGATTTCACGACTGTCTATGCTCAAGTACCTTTATGGGCTTGAGCAATTTAAAGACTTTATTCTAATTTTCAGTAATAACAACAAAGCACCTATAAATTTTTTACTCAATATGGATATAGATTTTTTTGATATAGCTGAATTGCAATAGGCTGATTTTACTTTATTTTTAAAACATATTTTTTTTACCGATGGGTAAAAATTCAATAAAAGTCAGACCATTAGTTTTAATAATTTTTCAAGAAACAGATGATTTCTCATAAAACAGGCGTATGATGTGCACAATTTAACTATTGAGTGCTCACTTTATGACCAGTTGGTTTCCTAAATGGCGTCCCTTCACGGATGATATTGATACGCGTCCTGTTGGCACGACCGAATATTTACCTCCTGCGCAAAGTGTAGTTCTTGGCATTCAACATGCTTTTGCCATGTTTGGTGCGACAGTTTTAGCACCATTATTAATGGGTTTTGATCCTAATCTTGCTATATTAATGTCAGGTATTTGTACCCTGTTATTTTTCCTCATCACTGGCGGTCGAGTGCCCAGTTATTTAGGCTCAAGCTTTGCTTTTATTGGTGTAGTCATCGCGGCAACGGGCTATGCCGGTGCTGGAGCAAATGCGAATATTGCATTAGCTGCTGGGGGAATTATTGCCTGTGGTGTCCTTTATGCCTTAATTGGTTTTCTGGTGATGGCAACAGGTACTCGATGGATTGAAAAGCTCATGCCTCCTGTCGTAACAGGTTCTGTGGTCATGATCATCGGTCTGCATCTTGCACCGGTAACGGTAAAAAGTGTCGCGGGTAATCCATTTAATATGTGGATGGCATTGATTACTGTCATGTGTATGGCTTCAATTGCAGTATTCACCAAAGGGATGCTACAACGCCTACTTTTACTTGTGGGTTTGGTGCTGTCTTATATCGTATACTTTGTTATTACGAATATCATGGGTTACGGTACTCCAATTAACTTCACGCCGATTACACAAGCTGCATGGTTTGGTCTGCCTAACTTTCATGCTCCTGAGTTGAGTACGGACGCGATGCTCATCATTGCTCCTGTAGCTTTAATTTTAGTGGCTGAAAACTTAGGTCACATCAAAGCAGTCTCTGCCATGACTGGTGAAAATCTAGACCCACATATTGGTAAAGCGTTTGTAGCCGATGGTGTTGCAACATCATTAGCCGGTGGTGTAGGTGCTCCAGGCATGACCACTTATGGGGAAAATATTGGCGTGATGGCTGTGACACGTGTCTATTCCACGATTATTTTCGCCATCGCAGGTGTATTCGCAATTTTCCTTGGCTTATCACCAAAATTTGGTGCAATTATTCAAACCATTCCAACTGCGATTCTTGCAGGTGCATCAATTGTGGTGTTTGGTTTAATTACCATAGCTGGTGCTAAAATTTGGATCGAACATCGTGTCGATTTCTCTAAAAATAAAAACCTCATGATTGCTGCGATCACGCTGATCTTAGGTACTGGTGACTTTGCGCTTCAATTTGGTAGCTTCAATTTAGGTGGTATTGGAACGGCTACCTTTGCTGCATTATTCCTGAATTGGTTCTTTAGCTTAGGTGGAAAGTCTAACTAAAAATCTATCGCATATAAAAAAAGAGAGCTTAATGCTCTCTTTTTTAATTTTTTATTCTAATTAAGTATTTTAAGATTTTTTTCAATCGGTTGAGGTCGACCAAAATAATAGCCTTGAAACGTATTACAGCCATTTTCTTTCAGAACTTGGAACTGCTCTTCAGTTTCTACACCCTCTGCCACCACATTCAGATCGAGAATTTGTGCTAAATCAATAATCGTTTTCACAATAGCAATATCGCGTGGATTACCGACAATATTTTCTACAAATGAACGATCAATTTTGAGTTGATCCAGTGGAAGCATTTTGAGGTAATTCAATGAAGAATATCCTGTTCCAAAATCATCCATAGAGAATCTTAATCCACGCTCGATGAGCTTTTTCATTTTCTCAATTGAGTTATGCATATCGGTATAGAACATACTTTCAGTAAGTTCTAAACGTAATAATGTTGGATCAATTCCTGCTTCATCAATAATCCGAAGCACATTTTTATCAAAGTCAGTCTTACGGAATTGTTCGACACTAATATTGACTGAAATCGTCCAGTTTGAAGATTCTGGGTATTGGCTCCAATCTTTTAACTGTTGGCATGCTAATACTAATACACGATTACCAACATCATGTATGAGATCAGTTTTCTCCACTTCTTCAATAAATCGACCTGGTAAAATCAAACCGTGTTCAGGATGACTCCAACGTAGCAAGGCCTCATACCCAATCACTTCCTCTTCACGATTTACTAAAATCTGATAATAAAGTTGGAACTCATCTCGTAATAAAGCTAATCTTAAATCATTTAATAAAGCAGCTTTAGCAATAACACTTTGTTCCATTTCAGGATCAAAAACACATATGCAATTTTTACCATTTTCTTTAGCTTGATACAGCGCCATGTCGGCGTACTTAAGCAACTCATTTTTTGGCAATTTTGAATTACGGAAAATAAAAATTCCGATACTAGAGCTAGTATGGATTTTATTATCCTTTAATACGAAAGGCTCATTTAATGCAGCACGAACTTTATCAGCGATTTGCATCACTGCTTGATTAGCAATCGTTTCATCTGGATCTAAATCTGAAAGAATAATTAAAAACTCGTCTCCACCAAGACGGACAATTGCATTCTGCTGTGCCACACACTCCATAAGGCGCACCGAGACCATTTTGAGTAGGTCATCTCCACGATCGTGTCCTAACGTGTCATTAATATTTTTGAAGTTATCCAAATCCAACATCATGAGTGCACTATGTGTACCATTTTGTTTACATGATTCAATCACCTCCAACATGCGTTCTTGCATAAAACGGCGGTTAGGCAATCCCGTTAATTCATCATGTAATGCCATATAACGTGCATGGTCTTCGGAATTTTTTAGCTGTGTGATATCAGTTCGAATGGAGATATAGTTTTGTAAAACGCCATTATTATCTTTAAGCGGCACAATCGTGGTTTCAACCCAATATAAAGAACCATTTTTAGCTCGGTTACAAATTTCGCCTTTCCAAATTTCTCCACTCGAAATGGCTTTCCACATATATTTAAAAAAACTTCTCGGGTGATAGCCTGAATTAATAATTTTATGTGTTGATCCGACCAATTCTTCATAAGAATACTGTGAGATATTACAAAACTTCTCATTGACATGAGTAATGACGCCACGTGCATCTGTTATGGCTACAATTGAATGTGCATCAATGGCTACTTTATAGTTTTCAAGATCCTTGACTATTTTTTCTAATTGTAACTGGGTATCCATAGCGCCTTCGACCGTCAGTCTAAAAAGTGATGTATCCAAATGTTAACTTAATATTATTTTTTGTAACACCAAGCTTTGTTGAACCAGTTCACAAATCGGCTATATATTTTGTAAATTTCAATGAATAAAAGAGGAAACTAAGTTCCTCATTCTTATTAAGAATTCCGACTATTATGGTCGTATTTCTTTTAACTCTCTTTGAATAAAGTGTTGAATCATCTCTCGATATATTTTTTCCATGAGTAATGGATCTACACCATTCTTTGTAGCCAATTCACGTATTTTTTCAATCACTATTTCAACACGTTCAGGTGACTGTACATCTTGGATAGTTCTTTTAAATCGCACTGCCTGATCTACGTAATATTGGCGTAAACCAATTAATTCTGTTATGGCTTGATCAATTGAATCTATTTGTGCTCGAGCTTGCTGAAGGGTTTCGCATTTTTCTTTATTGATTTTCAATTGATTCGGTATCCCTGTGTTCAGATTCATTTTCACTTTTGTACTTTTGTTCTAACACATTACTGAAAATACTTTCAATCATCCATACACGATATAAGCTATTAAACACATAACTCTTTCCATCGATACGAAGCTCAAGCACTGGTAAATCAGGTTGTGATTTCATCTCACAGAGTAATTGATTTTCTTCTAGCTTTTGACTGATCGACTCTTCAGTGAGCGTCGTAATATTCAAGCTCTGTTTTAAGGCTTGAATATGAGGTCGATACGATAGATCTTTACCTTTACTCCATACAGCCTGCAAGATTTCATACATTGCATCAAGACGTTGATCCTCAGGCACACTGTAAAACAATCGTGCTATTTCATATGTCGCCTGCTGAGTCGGTCGGCAAAACGGCGTAAATTTTACTTCTGTTCGTTTAGATAAACGCGTTGCCAAACTCCAATCAAATAAATCTCGTCCCTGATATTGCAATGGATAAACGGTAAGTTGGATATCGTAATAATCGGCAAGTTCCTCTTTAATATAAGCTAATAATAACCAAGAGATCGGATCTTCTAATGCAATATAGAGGTCTAACTCAGGATTCATCGCCTGAATCTCAGATAATTCTTCAGCATCATTCATTAGGTGTTCCCGCCACTCAATATGATTGATGAGAAAAATAGGATTACCGGTCAAGAGTCTTTGTTGTTTTAAACGGCGGGTCAATCTTAATAAATCATCTACCGCATGATACCGACGATTACCGAGCTCAAAAAAACTTGCTAAAACTGGCGTGTGATCAAAAGTTCGCTCAGCGATTTGTTGTTCTTTTCGATGTCGACTAGCCATGACATACAAAGTACGTAATTTTCCATACTGCTGTTGCCACAACATATGGAAGACATCTTCCAATAAATAGAGAAAATTTTCACCTGTTAATGGGGTATTTCGTAAAATCGTTTCTGCCTGTTGAATCGCTTCAGCACTTGGTATTTCAGGCTTTTCATTATCGAATCCGAAACGATGCTGGTACGCTAAAATTTGGGCATCACGTAGACTGTAATCTTGCCACTCTTCAGGACTCATATCATTTGGAGCTTCAGCACCAGTATCTGAGATAACAATTTTTAAAGGCTTAATTTCATCTTTTAAAATGTCATTTAATTGTGCCAATTGCTGGACTGCAAGATAACTATACACATCATCTAAACGAAGATAGATCGTTAAACCCTGCTCAGTTGACAAGACCTCTTGACGATTTGGTTTCTGATAAAACCAACTCGATCGTAGCGGATCAAACCAACGGCGTAACAATGACATGAGATGTGCCTCAGATGATTTTACTGGTAAATTATGTGCTCAAAGTATCGAATTCATCGCTTTTTCTAAACTAAAAAAGTTTGAACGCGAGCAAAACTTATATCAAGACAAAGAGAATTGATCAATATTTATGACCTTTCTATCAAATATTGTCATTAATGTAATTGACGCTTTCAGATGAAATTCAAACTTTTCGTGATTAAAAAAGCATCCCGAAGGATGCTTTTGAATCATGATTGATCTAGTTTATAAGCAGATTAGATATCGCGTACCGCACCTTTTGCAGCACTTGTTGCATGCATTGCATACGCTTTAAGTGCTTTAGATACTTTACGTGGACGCTCTTTCGCAGGCTTCCAACCTTTAGCTTCTTGCACTTCACGGCGCGCTGCCAATACATCATCAGCAACTGCTAAGTGAATCGTACGGTTTGGAATATCAATTTCGATACGATCGCCATCTTCAACCAATGCAATTGCACCGCCTTCAGCCGCTTCTGGAGACACGTGACCAATTGAAAGACCTGATGAACCACCAGAGAAACGACCATCAGTCACAAGCGCACAGTCTTTACCCAAACCTTTTGATTTTAAGTAGCTTGTTGGATACAGCATTTCTTGCATACCCGGACCACCTTGTGGCCCTTCGTAACGGATCAGAACCACATCACCTGCTACGATCTTGCCGCCCAAAATTGCTTCAACTGCATCATCTTGGCTTTCAAATACGCGTGCTGTACCGTTGAATTTCAAAATTGAGTCATCAACGCCAGCCGTTTTGACAATACAGCCATCAAGTGCGATGTTACCGTAAAGGACTGCTAAACCGCCGTCTTTAGAGAAAGCATGTTCTGCATTACGAATCACGCCATTTTCACGGTCGCCATCAAGACGTGTGTAGTAACGGTCTTGTGAGAATGCTGTTTGTGTTGGTACACCGCCCGGTGCTGATTTATAGAAGTTATATACCTCTTCATTTTCAGTACGAATAATGTCCCACTTATCTAAAGCGTCTTTTAATGTTTTTTCGTGTACGGTTGGTACAGAAGTATCTAACAAACCTGCACGGTCTAGTTCGCCAAGGATCGACATGATACCGCCTGCACGGTGGACATCTTCCATGTGAACATTTTTAACCGCAGGTGCAACTTTACACAGTACAGGCACTTTACGTGATAAACGATCGATATCGTCCATTGTAAAATCAACTTCTGCTTCATGCGCAGCCGCTAATAAGTGAAGTACTGTATTGGTAGAACCACCCATCGCGATATCTAAAGTCATGGCATTTTCATAAGCAGCTTTAGGGGCAATGTTGCGTGGTAATACGCTGTAATCATTTTGTTCGTAATGGCGTTTTGTGATTTCAACAATCAACTGACCCGCACGCTCAAATAGTTTTTTACGGTTGGCATGCGTTGCAAGTGTTGAACCATTACCCGGTAATGATAAACCTAATGCTTCTGTCAAACAATTCATTGAGTTTGCAGTAAACATCCCTGAACATGAACCACAAGTTGGACATGCAGAACGTTCGTATGCTTTTACTTCTTCATCTGTGTAGTTGTCATCTGCAGCAACAATCATGGCATCCACAAGGTCAATCGCTTGTTCACCACCACGAATTTGGACTTTACCAGCTTCCATCGGGCCGCCTGAAACAAACACCACAGGAATGTTTAAGCGCATTGCCGCCATCAACATCCCTGGTGTGATTTTGTCACAGTTCGAGATACAAACCATTGCATCTGCACAGTGTGCATTGACCATGTATTCGACTGAGTCAGCAATCAAGTCACGCGATGGTAATGAATACAACATTCCGTCGTGACCCATTGCAATACCGTCGTCTACTGCGATTGTATTAAATTCTTTAGCTACACCACCCGCTTGTTCAATCTGACGTGCAACAAGCTGACCTAAGTCTTTAAGATGCACATGACCCGGTACGAATTGTGTGAATGAGTTGACTACTGCAATAATTGGTTTGCCAAAATCTTCGTCTTTCATTCCAGTTGCACGCCATAAGCCACGTGCACCCGCCATATTTCTTCCGTGTGTTGATGTTTTCGAACGATAGTCAGGCATTTTTATTTCCAACTTAAGCTGAGCTCGATGAATATATATTCAATCTGGCTAAATGATACTGAAATATAAGGCTAAATCAGTTGAACCTTACTTCTATTATGACAGCTTTCTGATTAACAGTTAACCATTGCTTGCAATTGTTCGTATAGGTCTGATTTGCCCTCAACGATCTAAATCGATGTAAGAGATGTGATCTACTATAAACCCTTATCTGAAATCGTAATACAAAACTTTCATGAATCTTTTTTTAAAAATACATAAATTTTATTAATCACACCTTAAGCACAACATGCACATGAAAACGTTTCAAATTACGACCTTATTTGGGCGAAAATCGCTTTTGGCATATAATGTTCTTTATATTGTTTTGGAAGTGTCTGAGTGAAAATCATCTTTGCGGGAACCCCTGAATTTGCAGCGAGTGCATTAGCAGCTTTGCTAAAGACTTCTCATGAAATTGTTGCTGTGTATACGCAGCCAGACCGTAAAGCAGGACGTGGACAAAAACTGACAGCGTCAGCGGTAAAGCAATTGGCGCTTGAGCACAATATTCCTGTTTACCAACCTTTACATTTTAAATCGTCGACTGAGGACGGTTTGGCTGCTCAAGCTGAACTCAAGTCTTTCAATGCTGATGTGATGGTGGTCGCAGCATACGGTTTAATCTTGCCTCAAGTCGTTTTGGATACACCTAAATACGGCTGCTTGAATATTCATGGTTCCTTATTGCCTCGCTGGCGAGGTGCAGCCCCTATTCAACGTGCTATCGCGACAGGTGATACTGAAACAGGTATTACGATCATGAAAATGGCAGCTGGTCTAGACACTGGTGATATGATGTTTAAAACGATCTGTCCTATTACGGCTGAAGATACTTCCGCAACCTTACATGATAAACTGGCTCAACAAGGGGCTGAAGCCACTCTCGCTGTTTTAGAAAGTGAAGACACTTTAAAGCATTATTTAGATACACGTGAAGTTCAAGATGAATCACTTACAGTGTATGCACATAAACTGTCGAAGGCTGAAGCTCAAATTAACTGGGCAAATGATGCTGTGACGATTGATCGAAATATCCGTGCTTTCAATCCTTGGCCCGTAGCTTTCACTCCTATTGATGAAACCAACAATTTACGTATTTGGAATTCGAAACTTTCTTCACTCACTCCATCAACTCAACAAATCGGTGAAATCATCGCTGTCGATCAGGATGGTGTTCACGTTGTGTGTGGTGATCATCAAGTGATTTGCCTCACTCAACTTCAGTGGCCAGGCGGTAAAGCGCTCAATGCTGCACAAATTCTACAAAGTCAAAAATTGCAGCCAGGACAGATCTTCGCATGAGCCAACAATCTTCTCATTTAAATTTACGCGGACATGTGATTAAAACATTACTAGCCGTTCAGAATGGGCAATCCCTCACCTCTGTTCTTTCCCAACATCTTTCATTGGTTGGTGAGCGTGATCGGGCCTTATTTCATGAATTGACTTTAGGCACTTTACGCCAATGGCATGCACTTAAAGCAATTACTCTCCCTCTTTTGACTAAACCGCTCAACAATGAAACCGTTGAAAGCTGCCTATATTTAGGTTTATATCAACTGCTTTGCACGCGTATTCCAGCACATGCGGCTATCTCAGAAACGGTAACAGCCACCAAACAACTTGGTTTTGAGGCTTTAAGTGGCGTCGTGAATGCGATTCTACGTCGTGTTTCACGTGAAACTGAAGAATTCGGCGAAGCATTAGACCAAGCCCATGGTTTACCTAGTTGGCTATTTAAGCGTTTGAAAAAAGATTGGCCAGAGTATCTTGAAATGCTTTCAGCTGAGCTTAAACTGGCTGCGCCTTTGACACTACGTGTAAATGAACGACAGGTAAGCCGTGAGGAATATTTAGATATTCTTGATGAAGAAGGGATTGATGCTCATCCATGTGAATGGTCCGATGTCGGCATTATCTTAGATCAATCCGTGCATATTCCTCACCTCCCTGGCTTTGAAGAAGGTGGTTTTTCTGTTCAGGATGAACATGCTCAACTTTGCGCGACCTTGTTGCCAAATCTTGATGATAAAATCGTAATTGATGCATGTGCGGCCCCAGGTGGAAAAACAGCACATATTTTAGAGTGTTATCGTCCTAAAAAGCTGTATTCGATCGATCACGACACAAAGCGTTTAAGCCGCGTAAGTGAAAACTTAGAGCGTCTTGCACTTAATCAGTATGCTCCAGTGGAAATACTCACTGCTGATGCTACGGTATGGTCTGCACCTGAACAGGCTGACTGTATTATTCTTGATGCACCGTGTTCTGCTATTGGAGTTGTACGACGTCATCCAGATATTCGTTTACTTCGCCAATCTACCGATATTCAACAAACGGTTGAACTTCAAAAACAAATTCTGAATCACATGTGGCTACAACTCAAAGTTGGCGGATCAATGCTTTATATTACCTGCTCGATTTTGAAAGCTGAAAATGAACACCAAATGATTGATTTCTTCAACACGCATGCAGATGCTCAAGAAATCAAATTAAATGTAAATTGGGGAATTGAACAAATCCACGGCCGTCAGTTATTGCCACAACAAGGTCATGGTGATGGATTCTATTATTGTTTAATTCAAAAGATTTAATGCTATTTTTTAAGATAGTTTATTTCTAATTTACCGACATATAAAAAAGCCATGACTCGTGTCATGGCTTTTTTAATATTGATCTGAAGTAGTTTAATCTTCAAGCTCATCTGGGTTTTTTGCCAAATGAATCATGGCTAAAATAAGACCACCCCATAACAGCACTGTTGAGATAATAAGCATCATTAAAGCAGAAGTATTCATCTTATTTCTCCTCAGGTCCATTGTCTTTTAGACGACTAAAAACAACCGCACAGAATACAAAGATTGCAACTACACCGCCACCAATTGGCAATAGAATCTCAATTGGATAACCGCCATAGCCTTCAGTAAATATTGAGTTCAAAGTTAGCAATAACGCAGCTAACAATGAAATTGGCGTGACTATCGTCAACATGAAGTTCCAACCAACACCTAGCTTAATACTAGCATATTGATTTACATGCTCTTGAAGTTGCTTTAACAATGGTCGACGGAACCATGACACCAATACAATTGATAATAAGCCACCCGCGACAATACCAATATTATTGGCAAAGTAATCGATAATATCGACAAAGGTAATCGCGCTGTGAGTTGAGAACAATAAAGTTGAAACAATTGCTGAACCACCTGCAATAATTGTCACAGCCTTCTTACGAGACCATCCTAACTTGTCTTGAAAACCTGCGATTGGAACTTGAAGAATACTGACCATGGATGTAATCCCTGCAACTGTTAAAGATGCAAAGAACAAGAAGCCAAATAAGTCTCCGCCAGCCCCCATGCTTGAAATGATTTTAGGGAAAGCGATAAAAGCTAAACCAATACCACCAGATACCACATCATCAACTGAAGCACCCGCACTGTAGGCCATGAAACCTAATGCTGCAAATACCCCAATACCAGCTAAAATTTCAAAAGATGAATTTGCAAGAGCAACGACTAGTCCAGAACCAGTTAAATTCGTTTTTTTCTTCAAATACGAAGCGTAGGTCAACATAATCCCGAAACCAACGGATAACGAGAAAAAGATATGGCCAAATGCAGCTAACCACACTTTATAGTTGCCCATCGCTTCCCAGTTTGGTGTAAAGAATGCATTTAAACCTTGGACAGCACCTGGTAAACGAATAGCTTGAATCACGAGAATCGTAAATAAAACCACCAACAAGGGCATAAAGATCTTATTCGACAATTCCACGCCTTTCTTCACCCCACCATACAGGATGAACATAACGATCGCCCAAACGACAACCAAACCTATAAATAAGGTCGGAACAAATCCAAATGCTAAGCCTTCACCATTCTGAAGATAGGTGGTGAAAAAGAATTTTTCTGTATCACTTCCCCACTGTTGACCAAATGAGTAGAACATATAACTACCCGCCCATGACAATACACTGGCATAGTAAATACCAATAATTAATGTCACAGCGACTTGCCACCAACCCAATGATTCACCATTCATCAACTTCTTGTAAGCTGTAGGTGGGGCCTTACGGTATTTATGTCCAACTGCATAATCTAAAAATAAAAGTGGAAGACCGGCAGCAAAAATTGCAACCAGATAAGGGATTAAAAATGCCCCGCCACCATTTTCATATGCGACATAGGGAAAACGCCAAATATTGCCTAAACCTACTGCAGAACCAATAGCTGCAATAATAAAACCTGATCTGGCGCTCCAATTTTCACGTGAAGCTGTCATATAGTACCTAATCCGTAAATGGGTACACGCTTACTGCTATTGTTGATGTTATCTCGCAAGTAATTGCATACCATTAAAATTTTGTTGTTTGAATCAGAAATGGCCTTTTGAGCATTTTTTTCGAATTACAAACCACCCCTTATTTAATATTCTTGGTTAAAGAAAGATGAAATAAAGGATGTTTAATGAATTAACAATAGCGCTTTTAATCAGATTTTTCTGTAATTAATTCAGGAAAAAACTGTGTTTCATCATTTTTTTATTCTTATTGATTAATTTTAACTCAATATGTTTATTTTTAAATCACAGCGTTAATCTAAACTAAATAATTTAAAAGGAGCGTTATGCTCCTTTTAACATAAATAATAATTTATCCTTGTTTAATCACAAGCAATCGTTCTTCTTGCATATCTCGAATTGCTGATTGAATCCCTTCTCGACCTAGACCTGAATCTTTAACACCACCATAAGGCATGTTATCCACACGGAATGATGGAATATCATTAATGATGACACCACCTACATGTAAATGATTCCACGCATACATCATTTTATTCAGACTTTGTGTATAAACGCCAGCTTGTAGACCAAATCGACTTTGATTAATTGTAGCAATGCCTTTTTCAAAATCTTTATACTTCTCTAGAATAGCTACTGGCCCAAAAGCTTCATCTTTATAAATTTCTAAAGACGTATCAACATTTTCTAGCAATATTGGATCAAATAAAGCCCCTTTTACCTGACCTTCGACTAAAACTTTGGCGCCTTTCTTTACCGCTTTATCGACCCATTTTTTAAGCCTTTTAGCTTCTCCCTCCTTGATCATAGGGCCACATAAGGTCAAGTCTGAATTTGGATCGCTCGCTTTGATTTTTTTAATTTTGGAAATTAATTTCTTCTTTAAATCCGTATAAATATTTTCATGGACTAAAATTCTTTGGACACTAATACAAACTTGACCTGCATGGTTATAAGCTCCCCCAATAAGACGATCAATTAACACATCAGATATTTCAGTATCAGGTTCAATTAAAACAGCAGCATTTCCACCAAGCTCTAAGGTGACTTTTTTTCGACCAGCACGTGCTTTCATATCCCAACCGACTTCATCCGATCCAGTAAAACTGAGTAATTTGAATCGGTCATCGGTTACCAAGATATCTGCCTGTTCGCGAGGACAAGGTAAAACTGAAAATGCACCTTGAGGTAAATCAGTTTCCGCCAATACTTCTGCAATTTTTAGAGCAGAAACTGGTGTAAGTGACGCAGGTTTCAGTACGAAAGGACACCCTGCTGCAATTGCAGGTGCAATTTTATGAGCAGTTAAATTAAGTGGAAAATTAAAAGGACTAATTAATGATATAGCACCAATCGGAACATGTTTAATCATACCTGTATAACCCTGTGTAGCAGCTGTCACAGCCAATGGCATTAAACGCCCATCGTCCATTTGTGTAACAGCATCAGCAGCGATTTGAAAGGTATTTATAAGACGCTCAACTTCAGCCTGAGCTGCTTTTAATGGCTTTCCACCCTCTGCAATCAGAATTGCAGTTAATTCCTCTCTCATTTCGCCAAAGCGTTTGACACAATGTAATAAAATCTTTTGCTTTTGAAATGGTTCTAATTTTGCCATTGCCTGTTCTGCATCAATTGCAGATTGGATTGCTTTTTCTAAAGTATTTGCATCTGCTAAGGCTACTCGGGCAAATGTTTTTTGGCTAAATTTATCTTTTACTTCAAGCCATTGACCTGTTTGGGATGCTTTAGAGGCAACATAAAGAGAATAATCACACTCAATTTTTTTTTCTGAATTGGTCATCGCGTATCCTTAAATATATTCGGATTTAAAACTTTTAAATTCACTATATCATGACCTCTCAAGCAACTTCTGTTCATGAGTAATTAAGTAATATATTTTTCACTCTTACTTTTTATTATGTAAATGCCTCTATTGCATCTCGCATGCATTTTAGTCACTCATTATTTAAAGCATTAAAATACAACCACGACCAATTGATTATGCGATCATTTTTCTATGTACACAGGTATACCAATAGAGACTAATCATACATTATGAATTTGAGCATCAGATGGATAAGAGAGGTTGCTATAACTGTTCAAGACATAAAATTTATCGTCTATATGATTATTTTTTTCAATTTTAAGATTAAAAATGTATTTAACGGATATATTCCAGTACCCCATGCATTTCCCTTAATTTTATTTGTTTATTTTTTTCTTTACTGCATAAAAAAACACCCCCTTCTATTGAAGGGGGTGTTTAGAATAATGAGCTGGCGATGACTTACTCTCACATGGGTAACCCCACACTACCATCAGCGCTAAGAGGTTTCACTTCTGA